>NZ_CP091851.1:5167500-5444683 GCF_022059845.1 Terrirubrum flagellatum
CGTTGACGCCGCCACGCTGGACGCCCGGCCTCAAGCTTCGCCTCGCCATCCTCGCCGATCTCCATGGCCGCGAGCCCAATATGGGCGTGCGGCGCATCGAACAGGCGATGGAGACGGCGCAATCGCTCTCGCCCGATCTTATTCTGCTGCTCGGCGACTACGCCCAGCGCGTCGAGCCGCAGGGGGCGTTCCTCTCCTTCCGCCAGGTGATCACGCAGTTGAGCCGCCTCAAGGCGCCGCTCGGCGTGCATGGCATTCTCGGCAACCATGAATGGTGGGACGACCGCGCGGCCCAGCGCGCCGGCAAGGGGCCGACGGAGGCGCATCGCCTCTTCGCCGAGCTCGGGATGTCGCTGCTCGACAACCGCGCGATCCGTCTCACGAAAGACGGAAAGGCCTTCTGGCTCGCGGGCCTCGGCGACCAGCTCGCGATCAAGCTCGGCCACAAGGCTGGCTATGGCGGCGTCTATCGCGGCGCCGACGATCTCCCGGGAACGATGGCGCAGATCACAGACGATGCGCCCGTGGTGATGATGGCGCATGAGCCCGACATCTTCCCGCGTATGCCGGAGCGCGTGTCGCTCACGCTTTCAGGCCACACCCATGGCGGGCAGGTCCGGCTGTTCGGCTGGTCGCCCGTGGTGCCGTCGGAATATGGCAATCGCTACGCCTACGGCCATGTGGTCGAGAATGACAGGCACCTGATCGTGTCAGGCGGCCTCGGCACGGTGTCCGCCGGCCTCGCGCCGGTCAGGCTCGGCGTGCCGCCGGAGATCGTGCAGGTCGATCTGGGTTAGCCGCCTTTCTGGGGCAATCTTTTATACCGCCGCTTCGCGAGTCTTTCGCTGGGCCCCGGACTTCATTCCACTCGCTGACGCTCGTTTCATGAATCCGGGGACGATGACAGCTTCAATGTTTCGGGGGTGAAGCTCTCTCCGTCGCCGGTTCCATGCAGTGAGGCGTCAGCCGAACGGAATGGCGTCCGGGGCCCAGCGAAAGAGTTCGCGCCGTAGGCGCGACTGACTTCCAAAGCAAGAATTCCGAAGTCAGCCCGACAGCGCCGCTTTCACCAACCCGCTCGCCTTGCCGAAATCCATCTGGCCGGCATATTTCGCGCGCAGCGCGCCAACCACCTTGCCCATATCCTTCATCGACGCAGCGCCGGTTTCGGCGATGGCGGCCTTGATGGCGTCGGCGACTTCGGCGTCGCTCATCTGCTTCGGCAGGAAGGAGGAAATCGCCTCCATCTCCGCCTTCTCGGTGGCGGCGAGATCGGCGCGGCCGGCCTTCTCGTAAATCGCGAGCGACTCCTGGCGCTGCTTCATCATCTTCTGCAGCACGCCGAGAATGTCCTCTTCCGACGCCTCGGTCTTGCCGGCGCCGCGCACCTCGACATCCTTGTTCTTGAGCTCGGATTGCATCAGCCGCACCGCGCCGAGGCGAACCTTGTCGCCCGCCTTCATGGCTTCCTTGATCCCGTCTGAAATGCGCTGCCGCAGCATGATGCGTGTCCTGATTGGCTGGTCTGGCCGGGCGTTTAGCGGAGATTGGCGGCGAGGGAAATCAAATCTAACAGCCCGGAACCAGATTGACAGCTATAAGCATCTGTGTGGTTTAAACCCATAATTTTAAGAAATGCGAATCGACCCCAATATTGGCGATGGCGATCCCTCCGAAAGACGTAAAATTACTTTGGGCAAATGCAGCGGGCCGTTGCTCATTTCGAGATTGCAGATTGCGATTATGCACCGATCAAAGTCAGAAAATTGCCAACCACACTCTTGGAGAAATGGCACACATCAGAGGGGAGCGCAAAGGCGCGAATAGATTTGATGCATCGCAAACTGATGCTGAGAGAAACTCGTATGATAATTTGATATTATTGTGCCCCAACCATCACACGCTTATTGACAAACAAGCGAACGAAACAAAATTTAGCGTTGAAGCTCTTCACGACATGAAGAGCACGCATGAAGCATTTGTCATTGGTCGCTTAGATCGACATATTTTCCGCGATAAGTGTGAAGTAGCAGCTTATGTTTTCCCGAGCATGAACGAGAACCATCTTGTGTTCAAGGCATTTGGACCTCACTCCGAAGTCGCTCGAAAGAATCCCGCTAGCGAAGCGCACGCAGTTTGGTTGCTTGAAAGAATGTCTACCATCGTGCCTAACAATCGGCGGATGATGGAAACCATAGATGCGAGCAAGCATCTTTTCTCACCAACCGAACAGATTATTCTGTCAGAATTTGCCTTACATGTGCGCAGCTATGAGCTTTGGGTTCGGGATGAAGTAAATTATGAGGGCGTTGTGAGATTTCCGCGACAGTTTGAGATACTTATTCGCGAGTTAGTCGATGCCAGCGCATAGCGATACGTTTCCTTGGCCCTCGTACTACGGAAATTTCGATTTCTTTGAAACTGCAATTCGTAGGCACAGCAAAGTGTCTTCACTCGAGCGGATAGGGAGCGGTTTGTACAGAGTTGGTCGTAAGGCAGGGGGACAACTGCGCGTTTTCATTTGTGAATGCTATAGCTTTGGCGTCGCCGAATATGTCGAAGTAGTTGATAAACTTGGCCGCCTTGACGTCATTGTCATCAACTCAAATTGGTGCGGATATACGACAGATGCCAAGTACCGCTGTTATTGCGAGAAAGTCGGCGTTTTCAATATCGGGGAGTTCATGAAGTCTCTACATCATAAAGATGTTTGGAGCTATCTCGATGAAGCGGATGTGAAGCTGTTCAAGGAACGGGGCTGGTTGTGATGCGACCAGTCCAAATTTTTGGCTTTGGGTCGTTCTTTCGAAATGAAAATGGCATCTACAAAGACATTGATCTTCTGTTAGTTCATCACGCTGTTACATGTCAGTCGGTAGGATTTGTTATTCTTTGCAAAGATCGCATTCGGGCATTGGTACAGCAGGCAGATATCGTCATGCTCTCCGCTGCGGAGCAGCACGAGCTTAAATTCATAGAGAGAGCCAAGGCAAGGTATATTATGTCTTTGAACGAAAACCAATTTGAAGTTGATGTTCGGCTGCTTGCAGCAATACTTGATCTCAATCGAATGCGTTTGTCGAGCTAGCGTACCGCGTTCACCCCTTCACACTCCCCGCGGAAAGCCCCGCCACGATGCGCCGTTGCAGGATCAGCACCAGCGCGATCAGCGGCAGCGTGACGATGACCGAGGCCGCCATGATGCGTCCCCACGGCGTCTCATAGGCGGTGGCGCCGGTGATGAGCGCGATCGCGACCGGCACCGTGCGCTTGTCCGGCGTCAGCGTGAAAGTCAGCGCGAACAGGAACTCGTTCCAGGCGGTGATGAAAGTGAGCAGCCCGACCGCCGCCATCGCCGGCGCCATCAAGGGCGCGAACACCGAGAGCGCGATGCGCACCGGCCCCGCGCCATCGACGATTGCGGCGTCCTCAAGCTCGACCGCGATGTCGCGCATGAAATTCGTCAGCACCCAGGCGGCGAAGGGCAGCACGAGGATGAGATTGGCGAGCACGAGCCCGCTCAAGCTGTTGTAGAGCCCGAGCGCGCGGATGATCTCGAACAGGCCCGCCAGCACAGCGATCTGCGGAAACATGGAGACGCCGAGGATGGCGAGCAGCATGGCGCGCCGTCCTTTGAAACGCAGGCGCGAGAGCGGATAGGCCGCGATGAGCGCAAGCGCGATCGAGACGAGACTCACCGCCGCCGCGACAACAAGCGAATTGACGATATTCGCGAGGAAAGGCTGCTCGGAGAACAGCTCGCGATAATTCTGCAGCGTGACCTTCGTTGGCCAGAAGCCCGCGCCGATCGCGCTGCCCTCTTTCAGCGAGGTGATGATCGCCCAGAGAAACGGGAATGTCGCGTAGAGGATGATCGCTGCTACGAGGAGATAAAAGCCGACGGCGCGGGCGGGCGATTTCGCGCTCATGATGCGCTCCTCAGCGGCTCGACATCGACGCGCCGCACCGTCACGACAATCGCGACGATGATCGCGATGATCAGGAACACGCAGGTCGCGGCGGCCGAACCGAAGCCGACATCCTGGAATTCAACGAGCTGCTGGCGCGCATAGATCGACATGGTTGATGTGGCGCGCGTCGTTCCCGTCAAGACATAGATCACGTCGAAGATGCGCAGCGCGTCGAGCGCGCGGAAGATCACCGCGATGGTGAGCGCCGCCGCGATCAAGGGCAGCGTGATGCGCGTAAAGATCGTCCAGGCGCCCGCCCCGTCGAGCTTCGCGGATTCATAGACCTCGTCGGGAATGGTCTGGAGCGCCGCGAGCGCGAGCAGCGCCATGAACGGCGTCGCCTTCCAGACATCAACGGCGATGACTGACGCCATCGCAAGCCAGGGATCGGCGAGCCAGGCGATCGGCTGTGCGATCAGACCGATCTTCATCAGCATCATGTTCACGACGCCGTTGAGATCGTTCAGCATCCACGCCCACATCTTGGCGGAGACGACAGTCGGAATCGCCCATGGGATCAGCATGGCGGCGCGCGTGAGGCCGCGCCCTGGCATATTGGCGTTGAGCACGAGCGCGATGGCGACGCCGAGAATGGTTTCGAGCGCGACAGAAATCAGAGCGAAGGCGAGAGTGTTGAGAACGGCGCGACGCCAGCGCGGGTCCTGCATCAGCGCGACATAATTATCGAGGCCGACGAATTTCGAATCGGGGCTGGAGAGATACGCATCAGTGAAGCTTTCGGAGATGGTGCGGATCAGCGGCCAGCCCGCGACAAGCAGAAGCACGACGAGCAAGGGCGCGAGCATCAACCACTTCGCGCGCGCCGCTTGCGCCTCGAAGGCGGAAGGTTTCGTGGCGGCGCTTTCATAACGCGCCGCAGGCGCCGACGCGCGCGGCGCCATTGCGCCCGGCATGGCGCTAGTTCCACGCGCCGTCATGGCTGATCCTGTTGAGTTCCTCGCCAAGCGCGGCGAGATTGTCTTCCGGCGAGCCGGCGCCGCTCAACGCGTCATGCACCGCCTGGATGATGGCGTAGGAGACCTTGTTGTAGCGCCGGCCTGAGACGGTCGAGGGCCGCGCCACCGCGCCGTCGAGAATGGCGGGAAACTCCTGATAGAGCGGATTGGATGCGATCAGTTCGGGGTCGCGATAGAGCGCGGCCCTCGTCGGATTGAACGAGCCTTTCAGCGCGCGGCGTTTCTGTTCCTCCGCGCCGGTGAGATAGCGGACGAGATCGGCCGCTTGCCTCACATGCGCAGAATATTTCGACACCGCAAGCTGCTGGCCGCCCAGCGTGGTCGCCGAACGCGCGCGCGGCCCGTCGCCGCGCGGCAGCGCCGTGACGCCGATCCTGCCGCTGACGGGACTGTCCTTCGCATTGCCGAGCGCCCATGCGTAAGGCCAGTTGCGCATGAAGATCGCCTTGCCCGACTGGAACGCCGTGCGCGTCTCTTCTTCAGCGTAGCCGAGCACGCCGCGCGGCGCGATCGTCCCGATCCATGCCTTCGCCATCGTGAGCGCAGCGATATTCTCCGGCGCCTCAGCCGTGACTCGGCCCTTCGCATCGACGATCGCGCCGTCAGAACTCGCGATCCATTCCAGCGCATTGCAGGCGAGGCCCTCATAGGCCTTGCCTTGAAAGACGAAGCCCTGAAGATCGCCTGATCCTTTGGCGCGCTCGGCTTTCAGAATCTCGGTTGCGACATCCGTGAGCTCGCGCCATGTCTTCGGGACTGGCTTGCCGTATCTCTCGAGCAGGTCCTTGCGATAATAGAGCAGCCCGACATCGACGAAGAACGGCGCCGCGATCAATTTGCCGTCGACGGTGTCGTTGGCGATCAGCACGGGCAGATGATCGGCGCGCTCATTCTCGGGAATCAGCGGCGTGAGATCGACGAGATGGCTGACGAGCATGCCGGGCCATGTCACGTCGATCTGCAGCACATCGACATCTGATGAGCGCGAGGCGAGCAGGGTGAGATAGAGCGAGAAGCGCTCGTCCGCGTTCGGCGGCGTCGCGACGAGCGAGACCTCGTTGCCGGTCTTCTTCGCCCATTCCTCCGCGCCGGTGCGGCAGAGTTCGGCCTCGACGCCGAGGGAGGAGCAGGAGATCGAAATGCGCGCGCCGGCGAGCGCGGACGGCGCGGCGAGCGCGACGCCGATGAGAAGAAGGGGGGCCCGTAAGAGGAGCGATCGCGCGCGGAACGAGGGCATAATCCCTGAACCGGCGCGCGACGGTTTGGTTCCCCGATCGCGCGCGTGAATCTCGCGCCGGCGGCGATCTCACGCCGACGCCATTCTCCTGACCGATGCGACGAATTTGCGAAGAACCGCCGACGGATTGTTCTTCTGCGCAGCGAGACCGAGAAAGGCCTTCGGCGTCGCCGGACCGCTCAGCGGCCGGTAGATGACGCCGGTCATTTTCACCGTCTTCATCGATTGAGGAACCAGCGCGACGCCAAGGCCGGCGGCGACGAGGCCGAGCGCGGAGGTGATCCGCGGCGCCTGCTGGCCGATATGCGGCGTGAAGCCGGCCTCCCGGCACGCCACGATGGTTTCGTCGTGAAGCCCGGTGCCGGGCGGGCCGATCAGCACGAAGGATTCATCTCTCAGGCTTTTCAGGGCGAGCGATCCGCTTCGCCCGCGCGCGGCCGGGTGATTGCCGGGCAGCGCCGCGATCATGGGCTCTTCGGCAAGGGGATGAACGATGACGCCGTCGACGCGCATCGAGCGATTGCGAACGAAGGCGACATCCATGCGCTCGTCGCTCAACCATTCCGCGATCTCGTTGCTCAATCCCTCCTGCAACGTTAGCGATGCCAGCGGGAATCTGGCGCGGAATTCGCGGATTGATTTCGGCGCCAGCGGATGAAAAGACGCCGTCGGCGCGATGCCAATATTGAGCCGGCCCTGTTCGCCCCGCGCCGTGCGCCTGACGACATCGAGCGCGCGCTCCATGTGCGCGAGCAGCGCGCGCGCTTCGCCGAACAGGGCGGAGCCCGCTTCCGTCAGTTCGACGCCGCGCGGCTTGCGGCGGAAGAGCTGGACATCGAGCTCCTGCTCCATCGTCTTGATCTGCTGGCTGAGCGGCGGTTGCTGCAGGCCGAGCCGTTCGGCCGCGCGCGTGATGTGCCGCTCTTCGGCGACGGCGACGAAATAGCGAAGCTGCCTCAGATCCATCGCCATATCCCAAACATATGGATTTCGTTGTTGCCATATTATGGCTGCCATGACGGCGGCGCGCTACTGGAATGACGCGGCCATGACGGCGATCTCGCCGCCGGCTGGAGAGGAGGCGCATATGACGCTGATCCGCCGACACATCCTGCCGGTTCTCGCCGGCTTCGCCGCATCCGCGCGGACAGCCATGGGCGCCGAGCCCTATCCGTCCCGGGCGATCCGCATCCTCGTGGGATTTCCCGCAGGCGGCCCCGTCGATATCGCCGCGCACCTCATCGCTTCGTGGCTGGAGAAAAGGCTTGGGCAACCCTGCCTGGTGGAGAACCAGCCTGGAGATAGCGGCAATCTCGCCACGCGCAACGCGTTGAAAAGCGCGCCGGACGGCTCCACGCTGCTCATGAGCGGGCCGGTCAACACGATCAACACGACGCTCTTCCCCGATCTCGATTTTGATTTCGCGCGCGACGGCGCGCCTGTCGCCGGCCTCTATCGCGTGCCTCTCGTTCTCGAAGTCAATCCGTCGCTGCCGATCCACTCGGCCGCCGAATTCCTGAGGCATGCGAAAGCCCATCCCGGCGCGCTGAAAGTGGCCTATGGCGGCGCCGGCACGCCGCAGCATATCGGCATCGAACTTTTCAGATCGATGACCTCAGTCGATTTCACGCTCATCGCCCATCCCGGTTCGACGCCGGCTCTGGCCGATCTCATCAGCGGCCGGGCGGATGCGATGTTTGATCCGCTGCCGTCCTCCATCGCGCATATCAGGAGCGGGGCGTTGCGGCCGCTGGCGGTGACGTCGCTTTCGCGCTCCGCGGCGTTGCCCGACGTTCCCGTCCTAAGCGACATCGCGCCGGGTTATGAGGCGGAGTCATGGTTCGGGCTCGTCGCTCCGCGCGGAACTCCCGCGCCTGTCGTCGAGCGGCTGAACGGCGAAGTGAATGCGGCGCTCGCGGACGCCGCGATCAAGGCGCGCATCAGCGAACTCGGCGGGATCGCCATGCCGGGATCGCCGGAGGCCTTCGCTGATTTCATTGCAGCCGAGACGACGAAATACGCCGAGGTGATCCGGGCCGCGCGAATTCCGTTGCAGAGGTGAGGGGCGGCGGCGCTCGGGGAGGGGGCGAAGCGGTTGAACCATCCGCGTGTGGGAAAGCGGCGTTCGAAGCTGAGGTCTTCGTGATCGACGGCCGGGCCTGATCTCGCGATGACGGTCTTTAACCCCGCGAGCGTCGAGGATGCGGGTGTTGGTGGACGGGGAATACAAGGAGTCTGATTGCTGAAGAGAAATAAGTCCCGCTAACGCCTCTGGCCGATACTACGCATAGTTTAGCCGACGGAGCGGGATATCGTTCTTGTTTGCGGCGCCAAATTCGAGGTATTAGATCAAATCGCGAACACGAGACGAATCGTGCCAAAGGTATTCTTTTCATATTCGCATGCCGACGAGGCGCTACGCGATCAGCTTGAAAAGCAGCTTGCGATGCTTAAGCGGCAAGGAGTGATCGAAACTTGGCACGACAGGCGAATTGGCGCCGGCGAAGAACTTGATCGCGCGATCGACTCTCAAATTGAAACCGCCGAGATTATCTTATTGCTCATCAGTCCGGACTTCATTGCATCCGAATACTGTTATGAGCGTGAGATGGTGCGAGCGATGGCTCGTCACGAGGCGGGAGAGGCGATCGTTGTTCCAGTGATCTTGCGAGCGTGCGAATGGCATGGAGCGCCGTTCGGCAAGCTTATGGCCACGCCTCCAGATGGAAAACCTGTCACTCAATGGCCAGATCGTGATCAAGCGATGCTTGAGATCGCTCGTGCGGTTCGCGGTGCTGCGGAACGCTTTCAGACCAAGACGCGAAGTGCATCCGCATCGCAACCATCTGCGCAAGCCGAGCCACTGCCTCGACAACCGAGGTCGAGTAATCTGCGTATCGCTAAAAAATTCACCGAGCGAGAGAAGGATGCGTTCCGCGTCGACGCTTTCGACTACATCGCGAAGTTCTTTGAAAATTCTATCTCAGAGATCAGCGCGCGCAATCACGATATCGATGGCGCATTCCGACGTGTAGACGGCAATAGATTCACGGCCGCCATTTATCGTGGCGGCAAAGCGGTCGCACGCTGTACGATTTTTATGGGCGGGAGCTATTTTGGAAACAGCATCTGTTACACTGCAGGCGAAACAACTGAGTCCAATTCCTACAATGAAAGCCTGTCAGTAGAGGCGGATGATCAATCGCCATATCTTCGAAGTATGGGCATGTTGAGCCGCGGCAGACGGGAAGATGAGCGGCTGACGTTTGAAGGTGCGGCTGAGCTGTATTGGGATATGCTCATCGAGCCGCTTCAGCGTGGATAAGGAGGCAAAGATGTTGGCGGCATCGCAGTTTTCGGTTGGCACATTCGCGGACGCTGATGCGCAGGCTCTTACATTGATGATGCCTCGTTCTCAGTTTGAGGACATGGCTCTGATCGCACCAAATGATAGCGAGCGATATGCGATCCTCTTGAGTGATAGGTATCGTTTCCGAACTTTTGAGTGTTCAAATAACTCACATTTCTCCGGACTGCTCGTGCGAGACGTTCGGATCGAATTGGATCATACTTCCGTGTTTGATACGCGGGCGGAGTATGTACCTGTGGGCGCGATGATTCGTACAGCAGATAAGTTGTTCATCAACGCTCACTCAGAAGAAGCGTTTATGTCTGGAGGGCGAGCAAGAATAGTAGTGGAGAGGGCCTTGCCTGCCGGTGGTTCTGATCACGCGGCTGGATTTCGGATTTGGCAGGTTGTTGTGGGGGAGAGGTCGGAAAAGCGAGTACTCTTTAGAGCGGACATATCATCGACAATGGAGCATCAATAGCGGCTCCCCCTCCCTTGACCCCCACCCCCGTCCCCGCCTAAACCCCCCGAAATCCGGGACAGAGCCATGACAGACCCCCAAAACCCCGCCGCGACCACGGAGGGCTGGACGGAGCCGCGCGCCACCGCCGTGCTCGTTCTGGCCGACGGGACCGTGCTGGAAGGCTTCGGCCTCGGCGCCGTGGGGGAAGCGACCGGCGAGGTCTGCTTCAACACCGCCATGACGGGCTATCAGGAGATCCTGACCGACCCCTCCTACGCCAGGCAGATCATCACCTTCACCTTCCCGCATATCGGCAATGTCGGGACCAACGACGAGGACATCGAGACGGTGAACGCCGCCGCCCATGTGGGCGCGATCGGCTGCATCGTCGCGGCGCCGGTGACCGACCCCTCGAACTGGCGCGCCGCCCGCCGGCTCGACGCCTGGCTGAAGGCCCGGGGCGTCGTCGGCCTTGGCGGCGTCGACACCCGCGCGCTCACCGCCCTCATCCGCGAGAAGGGCATGCCGAACGCGGTCATCGCGCATGACCCCAAGGGCGCCTTCGATCTCGATCGCCTGAAGCGCGAGGCGGCGGCGTGGCCGGGCCTCGTCGGCATGGACCTCGTCCCCGGCGTGACCGCGACCCAGCGCTATGAATGGAGCGAGACCGACTGGCGCTGGCCGGAAGGCTATGGCCAGCGGGCGGCGGCGCGCCATCATGTGGTCGCCATCGATTACGGCATGAAGCGCAACATCCTGCGCCTCTTCGCCGGCCGCGACTGCCAGCTCACCGTGATGCCGGCGACGGCGACGGCCGACGAGATCTTCGCGCTCAATCCCGACGGCGTGTTCCTCTCGAACGGTCCCGGCGATCCAGCGGCGACGGGCGAATATGCGGCGCCCGTGATCCGCGCGATTCTGGAGCGCGGCATTCCGACTTTCGGCATCTGTCTCGGCCACCAGATGATGGCGCTCGCGATCGGCGCCTCCACACACAAGATGCATCAGGGCCATCACGGCGCGAACCATCCGGTGAAGGAGCATGCGACGGGGAAGGTCGAGATCGTCTCGATGAATCACGGCTTCGCCGTCGACCCAAAGACGCTGCCCGCCAATGCGAAGGAGACGCACGTCTCGCTGTTCGACGGCTCGAACTGCGGCATCGCGCTGACCGATCGGCCGGCGTTTTCCGTGCAGCATCACCCCGAGGCGTCGCCCGGCCCGCGCGACAGCCATTACCTCTTCGACCGTTTCGTCGAGATGATGGACAAGGCGAAAGAGAAGAAGGCGGCGTGAAGCTTCGCGGCGCGGCCGGCGGTTTGCGCGGCCGCATTCAAGCGAACGTCATGGAAGGCGATTAGCGAAGACGGATTCGACCGTTTTCCGGAGTCTTCCCGTGCTTTCGACAACCAGCCTGCCCGTGCTTGGCGCCGCGCTTCCCCTCGATGGTCTGGCGCAGCATCGCGATTGGATTCTCGAGAAGCAGCGCGATCTGGAAATCCAGGATTTCTTTCGCGCCGAAGTGCTCGACGGCGACTGGCGGGAGACCGCGCGCAGCATTCGCAACCTGCTCGACGGCTATACTGGCCGGCTCGGCATCCACGGGCCGTTCTGGGGCTTCAAGATCGACAGCCAGGACCCGCTCATCCGCGAGGTGGTGGCCAAGCGCTTCCAGCAGGGGCTCGACGCCTGCGAGGCGATCGGGGCGACGCAGATGGTGATCCATTCGCCCTGCACCACCTGGGAATACAACAACAACCCGATCAATCCCGGCGGCGTCGAGGCCCAGATCGAGCGCGTGCATCAGACGATTGGCGAGGTGGTCAAGCGGGCGAAGCGCCTCGGCGTCGAACTCGTCATCGAGAATATCGAGGACAAGGACCCGGCGATGCGCGTCGCCATGGCCGCGAGCTTCGGCGAAGGCGTGGTGAAGGTCTCGATCGACACCGGCCACGCGCATTACGCCCATGTCTCCACGGGCGCGCCGCCGGTCGATTATTACGTCACCGCGGCCGGAAATGCGCTCGCCCATGTGCATCTCCAGGATGGCGAAGGCTATTCCGACCGGCATTGGGCGCCGGGCGAGGGCACGATCAACTGGCAAGGCGTTTTCCGCGCGCTCTCCGGCCTGTCGTCGAACCCGCGCCTCATCATCGAGATCAAGGACAAGACCGCCGTGCAAAAGGCTGCGGCGTATCTCGCCGGGCTTGGCCTCGCGCAGTGATGGCGGAGTGAAAGCGGGCGGATCGCTTTGATCCGCCCGGCTGTCGCGCCTCACAGAAGCCGGTTGCGTTGCGCGCATGAGCGGTTAAGCCTTCCGCCTCGAACTTGGGGAGGGCGCGCTGGCTGCGACATCTGACATGCCGTGGTCGGCCTGGGTCTTCCCGCTGCTCGCCTTCATTCTCTTTGGCGTCGCTTCGGTCGCCGGCTCCGAGGGCGCGCTGCGCGTTGCGCTCTCGATCATCCTGTTTCCCGTGCTGATGGGCACGGTGTTCGCGGCGGTGCATCACGCCGAACTCATCGCGCATCGCACCGGCGAGCCCTATGGCACGCTCGTTCTCACCGGCGCGGTGACGATCATCGAGGTCGCGCTGATCGCCTCGATCATGCTGTCGTCGGATTCAAGCCCGACGCTGGCGCGCGACACGGTCTTCGCCGTGGTGATGATCGTTTGCAACGGCCTCGTCGGCCTCTGCGTCGTGGTCGGCGGTTTGCGCTATGGCGAGCAGGGGTTCAGGACGAAGGGTGCGGCGTCCTATCTCACCGTGCTCATCGCCATGGCGGCGCTGACAATGGTGCTGCCGAACTTCACGCGCACCACGCCGGGGCCGGTCTATTCGTCCTCGCAGCTCATCTTCGTCAGCGTCGTCACGCTCGTTCTCTATGGCGCGTTCCTCTACATCCAGACCGTGCGCCATCGCGATTATTTCATCATCTTCGGCGACCAGGCGGAGGATGGCGAGCATGAGAGCGCGGTTTCCGACCGCACGGCGCTGATCAGCGTCGCGCTCCTCGTCGCAGCGCTCGTCGGCGTGATTTTGCTGGCGAAGAAATTCGCCACCGTAGTCGAAGCCGCTGTCGCCGCGGCGGGCGCGCCCTACGCCGTCGTCGGCGTCATCGTCGCGCTGCTGATCCTGCTGCCGGAAGGCGTCGCGGCGATTCGCGCCGCCAAGCGCGACGAGTTGCAGAAGAGCGTCAATCTGGCGCTCGGCTCCTCGCTCGCCACGATCGGGCTCACGGTGCCGGCCGTGGCCATGATGAGCATCCTGCTCAAGAAGCCGCTGACGCTCGGTCTCGATTCCAGCGACTCCGTGCTGCTGACGGTGACGATCCTTATCAGCATGCTCACCTTCGGCGCCGGGCGCACCAACATCCTCTTCGGCGTGGTGCATCTCGTGATGTTCGCGACCTATGTTTTCCTGACCTTCGTGCCGTAGAGTCAGCTGGCGCGCAGGCGTTCTTCGAATTTCAAGAGCCGGCTCTTCAAAAAGAATGATTGGAGAACCCGGGATGGCGGAAAAATGGCGCCGTCCCCAGCTTATCAACAGGCTGTCCACAGGCGCCCTGTGGATCATGCGCATATCCAAAGATGTGCAGCGCCTGTTGCGTCCCGGTGACCGGGGAGGCGGGGGCGGCTAGACTGAAAGGCTCATGCGCTTCCCCCCATCCTTCATCGAGGAGATCAAGCAGCGGCTGCCGGTCTCGGCGGTCGTGGGCAAGCGCGTGCGCCTCCAGAAGGCCGGGCGAGAGTGGAAGGGGCTCTCGCCGTTCAATTCGGAGAAGACGCCGTCCTTTTTCGTCAACGACCAGAAGCAGGCCTGGTTCGATTTCTCCTCGGGCAAGAATGGCAACATCTTCACCTTCGTCATGGAGACGGAGGGCCTGAGCTTCCCCGAGGCCGTCGAGCGACTGGCGGGCGAGGCGGGGCTGCAGGTGCCGCAGATGTCGCGCGAAGCGGAGGAGCGCGAGGAAAAGCGCGCCTCGCTTTACGATGTCATGGAGATGGCCGCCCGCTTCTTCGAGGAGCAGTTGCGCGCGGCCGCAGGCTCGAAGGCCAGGGCCTATCTCGGAGGTCGCGATCTCGGGCTTGAGACCCAGCGCGCCTTCCGTCTCGGTTTTGCGCCGAACGAGAAATTCGCCCTGCGGGACTGGCTGGCCAGTAAGGGCGTCGCCAAGGAGGCGATGATCGAGGCCGGGCTGCTCGTCCATGGCGACGATATCGCCGTGCCCTATGACCGTTTCCGCGACCGCGTGATGTTCCCGATCGCCGATTCCCGCGGCAAGATCATCGCGTTTGGCGGCCGCGCCATGGAGAAGGATGTCCCGGCGAAATATCTCAACTCGCCGGACACGCCGCTCTTCCACAAGGGCCACGTCCTCTACAATCACCACATCGCGCGGAAGGCGGCGCACGACCGGGGAACGGTGATCGCGGTCGAAGGCTATGTCGACGTGATCGCCATGAGCCGCGCCGGTTTCCCCAATGCGGTCGCGCCGCTGGGAACCGCGCTGACGCAGGATCAACTCGGCCTGCTCTGGCGCATGGGCGATGAGCCGATCCTCTGCTTCGATGGCGACAAGGCTGGCCGCCGCGCCGCCTATCGCGCCATCGACAATGCGCTGCCGCTGCTGCAGCCCGGCAAGTCGCTGCGCTTCGCGCTGCTGCCGGAGGGGCAGGATCCGGACGATCTCCTGCGCACGCAAGGCGCGGGCGCGATCGAGACCGCGATCGGCGCGGCAAGGCCGCTCGCCGAGCTTCTCTGGACGCGCGAATATGAGGCGCAGCCGCTCGATACGCCGGAGCGCCGCGCCGCCTTCGAGGCGCGCATGCGCGAGGCGCTCTCCGCCATCTCCGACGAGAGCGTGCGCCGGCACTATCGCGCCGACATGGATGAGCGGCTGCGCGGCCTGTTCGACATCAGGCGCGATCGGCCGCCGCGCGGCGGCGGCTGGGGCGGTCCGGGCCGCAATTTCGACCGTGCGCCGGGCGGGCGATTCGGCGGCGGCGCATCTTTCGCCTCGGGCCTTGCCGCCAAGGCGTCGCCGGGGCTTGCGAGCCATCCCATGTTCGCAGCCCGCCCCTCCGCCACCCCGCGCGAGGCGATGATTCTGGCGATCTTCGCCCGCCATCCCGTCCTGCTGGAACGGCGGATCGAGGAGCTGGCCGACCTGCATCTGACGGGCCGCGACGCCGAGCGCTTTCGCCGCGGGCTCATCGACGTGGTCGGCTCCGAGGCGGAGCCCGAGGCGATCCCGGGCCTGATGCAGCGCATCGGACTTACCGCCCAGCTCGCCCATCTCGAAGGGCTCGTGCGGCCCGGCGATCGCTGGCTTCTCGACCCAGAAGCCAATTTATCGCGCGTTTCCGACGCTTTGCGGCAGGCGCTCGCCTTGCACAGACGGGCTGTCACGCTACATACCGAGCTCAAGGCCGCGGAGCGGGCGCTGGCGGAATCGGACGACGAAACCGCTCTGGCGCGCATCCTGGAAGTCAAAACCGAACTTGCCGATCTCGACGGCACCGAGGCCGACCCTGATGAGGCGGCCGCAGCGGCGGGATCAAGATCAAGAGCCTGACAGCCGTTCCGCGGCGTTCGCCAGGTTCTCAGTCGGCGTCAGTTCTTGCGGGACTCTTCGTCCCGCCTGTGGTTAAGGAGGCTTTCAGGCCCTTTGGCCGATGGTGCGAATCGCGGGCGGGCGCGGCATGGCCGGGCTCGCCATAAAGCGTTTTCGACGGGCGGTCCTAATTCGCCCACAGATGGCGGTCATGCGGCGGTCCCGGCAGGGCGCGCCGGCGGCGGAATGGAACAAGACCTGGGGCGGCGGACCCAGGCGGGGCGGCTCCCATAGGATAGGGGCCGTTCTTTCGGAGCAAAATGATGGCGACGAAACCGATCGAGAAAAAGGACGGCGAAACGGTGGTGGAGACGGGGGACAGCCCGCTCCTCGACATGAACGACGCCGCCGTGAAGCGGATGATCAAGCTCGCGAAGAAGCGCGGCTATGTCACCATCGATCAGATCAATGAAGTGATGCCGGCCGGCGAAGTGTCCTCCGACCAGATCGAGGACGTCTACGCCATGCTCAACGATCAGGGCATCAACGTCGTCGAGAATGACGAGCAGGAGACGGAGGCCGAGACCGCCGAAACCGCCGCCAATGCAAACGAGGAGGACGAGCCGGAAGGCGGCGAGGTCACCGAGGCCTCGCGCACGGCGATCATCAAGGTCGAGAAGGCCTCCGAGCCGGTCGACCGCACGGACGATCCGGTCCGCATGTATCTGCGCGAAATGGGCGCGGTGGAGCTTCTGTCGCGCGAGGGCGAAATCGCCATCGCCAAGCGCATCGAGGCCGGCCGCGAAGCCATGATCGCCGGCCTGTGCGAAAGCCCGCTGACCTTCCAGGCCATCATCATCTGGCGCGACGAGCTCATCGCCGGAAAGGTGCTGCTGCGCGACATCATCGATCTCGAAGCGACCTATGCGGGTCCGGACGCGAAGAACGCGCCGCCGCCGCCCGTGACGCCGCCTCCCGGCATCGGCGTGACAGCCGTCCCGCCGCCTGCGCCCGCGGCGCGCCCGGCCGCCAATGATGATTTCGCCGAGAACAGCGAAGGCGGCGAGCAGCCTGCCGAGGGCGAGCCCGAGGAAGACGACGAAAACAACGTTTCGCTCTCCGCCATGGAGGCGGAGCTGAAGCCGCGCGTGCTCGAAACCTTCGATCGCATCGCCGGCGAATACAAGAAATTGCGCCGCCTGCAGGACCAGAAGGTCGAGGGCAAATTGACCGCGAGCGTCGCGCTGACGCCGTCGCAGGAGCGCAAGCACAAGAAGCTCAAGGACGATGTCATCCTCGACGTGAAGTCGCTGTCGCTCAACCAGAACCGCATCGATGCGCTGGTCGAGCAGCTCTACGACATCAACAAGAAGCTGATGGGCCATGAGGTGCGCCTGATGCGTCTCGCCGAAAGCTATGGCGTGTCGCGCGAGGGCTTCCTCAAGGAGTGGCAGGGCGCCGAGATGGACCCGAAGTGGCTCATCCGCGTCTCCAAGCTCACCACCAAGGGCTGGCGTGAATTCATCGCGCGCGAGAAGGATCGCGTGCATGACATCCGCGACCATTTCCACACGCTCGCGCAGGAGACCGGCCTCGAGATCGCCGAGTTCCGCAAGATCGTGATGATGGTGCAGAAGGGCGAGCGCGAAATGCGCCAGGCGAAGAAGGAGATGATCGAGGCCAACCTGCGCCTCGTGATCTCGATCGCCAAAAAATACACGAACCGCGGCCTGCAGTTCCTCGACCTCATTCAGGAAGGCAATATCGGCCTGATGAAGGCGGTCGACAAATTCGAATATCGCCGCGGCTACAAGTTCTCGACCTACGCGACCTGGTGGATCAGGCAGGCGATCACGCGCTCGATCGCGGATCAGGCGCGCACCATCCGCATCCCGGTGCACATGATCGAGACGATCAACAAGATCGTTCGCACCTCGCGCCAGATGCTGCACGAGTCCGGCCGCGAGCCGACGCCGGAGGAGCTGGCGGAAAAGCTCGCCATGCCGCTCGAAAAAGTGCGCAAGGTGCTGAAGATCGCGAAGGAGCCGATCTCTCTGGAGACGCCGATCGGCGACGAAGAGGATTCACACCTCGGCGACTTCATCGAGGACAAGAACGCGTTGCTGCCGATCGATGCGGCGATCCAGGCGAACCTGCGCGAGACGACGACGCGCGTGCTCGCCTCGCTCACGCCGCGCGAAGAGCGCGTGCTGCGCATGCGCTTCGGCATCGGCATGAACACCGACCACACGCTCGAAGAAGTCGGCCAGCAGTTCTCGGTGACCCGCGAACGCATCCGCCAGATCGAGGCGAAGGCGCTCAGGAAGCTGAAGCATCCGAGCCGGAGCAGGAAGCTGCGGAGCTTCCTGGATAATTGATCCGATGACGGCTCTTTAATGAAAGCAAAGCGGGCCAAGCGCCCGCTTTCCTTTTAACGCATGATGATTTTGGCTCGAATCATTCCGCCGTCATCCCGGGACGCGCGCAGCGCGGGCCCGGGACCCATTGAGCCGCTGCACAATTGCTTGGGTTCCGGGTTCTTCGCTCCGCGAAGCCCCGGCGACGACGCTTCGCGTCGCGCTGGAATGACGGTAGAAATATCCAGAGCTAATCTCATCACGCTATAGTTTCCAATTCTGACAGGCGGAAACTGTCGGACGCTTGACCTATTGACTGAAAGCCTCCCCGATGTCGCTTCACCACGCGCATCGGAGTCCGCCATGCCGCTTCTCCTCAAAGGCTCCTGCCGCTGCGGGGTTGTCCGCTTTGAAGTCGAGAGCCACACGGCCGCTCCCTATCAGCTCTGCTATTGCACAATCTGCCGCAAGCAGCAGGGCGGCGGCGGTTACGCCATCAATCTCGGCGCGGATTCACGCACGCTGAAAATCACCGGCAAACGCAAGCTTGGCGTCTATCGCGCGGCGATCGAGGACGATGAACGGCCGACCTGCGAGATTTCGACGGGCGAACGGAATTTCTGCAAGGCCTGCGGCTCGGCGCTGTGGCTTTACGATCCAACCTGGCCGGAGCTCGTGCATCCCTTCGCCTCGGCGATCGACAGCGACCTGCCGACGCCGAAAGAGCGCACGCATCTCATGCTCAAATACAAGGCGAACTGGGTCGAGCCTGATATTCGCGAAGGCGACAAGACGTTCGATCTCTATCCCGAGGAATCGATTGCGGAGTGGCACAAGCGAACGGGAATGTGGGTCGATTAAACAACGATCTCCTCATTCCGCGGCCGGCGCATTCCACGCCGGCCGCCGTCGCAATCGATCCTCACATCTCCATCAGATTCGCAAATCCGGCATAGATCATGCGCTTGCCGTCGAAGGGCATCTTCGTATCCTTCATGCGCGGATCCTGCATGATCTTCTCCCAGCCCGCATCGCGCGCCGCCTTGTCGGCCCATGTGATCCAGCCGAGCACCACGGTCTCGTCAGGCGTCGCCTGCACGGCGCGCTTGAAGTCGGTGAGCTTGCCGTCAGGCACGTCCTCGCCCCAGTTTTCCGAGATCTTCAGCGCGCCGTGCTCCTTGAATACCGCGGCCATCTTGCGCGCATGGCTAAGATATTCCTCCTTCTTCGTGGTCGGGACTGCGGCGACCATTCCATCGGTGAAGGGCATCGTTTCTCTCCGTCTGTTTGCATTGGCTTATGAAGCATGGCCTCTTGATGTCGCGCGCGCGTGACCTGATCGAGGCGCCGCGGGCCATAAGCGATCAGATCGCGCGGGTTCGGCGATCTCAAGGCAAAGGGGAATGCGTTGGCGGGCGCGTCAAAGGGGGATAGCCTCCTTCATCCTGTTCGTGACGAATTGTCGGCAATGCATTCGACCATCATCCGGCTACTGCTCGCCGTTGCAACTCTTGCGCTGACTCAGATGCGGCCGGCGTCGGCTCAGGAGCCCGTGGCGTTCCGCTCGCTCGACAATGAGACCACGCTGAAAGCCCATCTCAGCCGCCCCGCGGGCGAGGAGAAGCGGCCGGCTGTCGTGCTGATGCATGGCTGCTCCGGCCTGCTCGATCGCAACGGGCGCATTCTTGGCCTCTATCAGGCGTGGGCGCGCACGCTCGCCGCCAAAGGCTATGTCGCGCTTGTCGTCGACAGCGCGTCCTCGCGCGGCTTCGGCCAGACCTGCACCGCCGGCCCGCAGCGCCGCACGATGCTGCGCGACCGGCCGAAGGACGCCTACGCCGCGCTGCAATATCTGCAGGCGCAAGATTTCGTCGATCCCGATCGCGTCGCGCTCATGGGCTGGTCGCAGGGCGGCGCGACGGTGCTGCTCACCATCAACGACAAGAGCATTGGCCGGCCTGCTGACGCGAAGCAGGATTTTCGCGCCGCGGTCGCCTTCTATCCTGGCGCCTGCAATGACAAATTCCAGTCGAAGCCTTTCACTGAAGTCGAGCCCGGTGGCTGGACGACAAAAACGCCGCTGCTCGTGCTGTTCGGCGAAGCCGATACATGGACGCTTTATCCGCCCTGCGAGGCCTTCATGAATGACGCCAAGGCGCGCGGCAATCCGGTGGAGCTGAAGAGCTATCCCGCTGCGTTTCACAGCTTCGATTCGCCGAATCTTTCGCGTATGGAACTGCCAGCCTATCGCAGCGATGACGGACGCATTCCCATCATCGCGACCGATGATGAAGCGCGCGCCGATGCGATTCTGCGCGTGCTTGCCTTTCTCAAACTCCAGTTCGGGAAATAGCGGCGGCTAGCCCCCGGCCGCTAGCTCCTGGGCTTCTCGATCCGGGCGAGGATCGCGCGCATCTGGTCGATCTCCTCCTGCTGACCTTTCACGATTCGGCCGCAGAGCTCCTTCAGTTCGGCGTCGGAAATCTTCGCGCCGTCGCACATCAGGATCGCGCCGGAATGGTGCGGGATCATGGAGCGGACGAACTGCGCGTCGCCGACGGCGGTCTGCCGGCGGATCATCGTCCAGGAGAGCGCCAGCGCGACGACGCTCGCGATGATGATCGCCATATTCGCCGTCTTGTTCTCATACATCGCGCCCATCAAAGCGAGCTCGATGATCACCATCGGCGCGGTCATCAGAGCGGCCATATAGGCCTGGTTGATGTTGGGATAGACGTCGTCCCATTTGTCGACCATCGCATACATCAGCGCATACATCGCGATGTAGGAGAGAACGATCATCGCGGCGAGTCTGATGTAATGGTTCATGGCGCCGCGAGCCGCGCCGGCATGAGTCATGCCGGCGTGAGTCATGCCGGAATGTGTGGCCCCCGCTTCGTGCGCTGTGTCGGGATTCATCGCCGCCCTCCGCATGGCTTCGCTTTGGAAGCAATGACGGGCGCTCGTGATCGTTCCGGGCGTCCGGAGCGCGTCGGCCGGCCAGCGAAATCACAGGCGGCCGCTTGCGCGCGCGGCGATCCTCACTAACCTGCCGCCGATGCTTCGGAGCTTCCCAAGCGCATGTCGCCTGAATTCCTGCTCACCACCTTGATCATCGTGGCCTCGCCCGGAACGGGCGCGCTCTACACCATCGCCGCCGGCCTCTCGCGCGGGCCGCGCGCCAGCGTGCTTGCGGCGTTCGCCTGCACGCTTGGCATCGTGCCGCATCTCGCCGCCGCGATGATGGGGCTCGCCGCGTTGCTGCATGCGAGCGCGCTGCTCTATGACGGCGTCAAATACGCCGGCGTCGCCTATCTCCTCTATATGGCCTGGCAGTCGCTCCGTGAACACGGCGCGCTGAAGGTGGAGAAGAAGGCCGACGCGCGGCCGCCGCTGCGCATCCTCGTCGACGGCGTCGTCATCAATCTGCTCAATCCCAAGCTGACGATCTTCTTCGTCGCGTTCCTGCCGCAGTTCATCGCCGCCGACGAAGCGTTTCCGCTGATCCGCATGATCGAATTGTCGGGCGTGTTCATGCTCGCGACGTTCATCATCTTCGCGATCTACGGATTGTTTGCAGCGGCGATGCGCGATCACATCATCAGCCGGCCGGCCGTGATGGCGTGGATGCGCCGCACATTCGCCGCCGCCTTCGTCGCGCTCGGCGCGAAGCTTGCGCTCTCCGATCGCTGATGACGCATCAAACCGTTCTCGACATCGCGACGAGAGGCGCCGGCCTTTACGAATTCACCGATCGCGCCGAGCGCTTCGTGCGCGACGCCAAGATCGAGAGCGGACTGCTCACCCTGTTCGTGCGCCACACCTCGGCGTCGCTTCTCGTGCAGGAGAACGCCGATCCGGACGTGAAGCGCGATCTCATGGAATATTTCAAACGGCTGGTTCCGCGCGCCGATACGCCTGAGATGGATTATCTCATCCATCGCGATGAGGGGCCTGACGACATGCCCGGCCATATCAAATCGGCGCTGTTGCCGACGTCGCTGTCGATTCCCGTGATGAACGGGCGGCTCGTGCTCGGGACGTGGCAGGGGATCTATCTCGTCGAGCATCGCGACGCGCCGCACCGGCGCGAGGTCGCGCTGCATCTTGGAGAGTAAGACGCAGACGAAATTCGCGCGTCATGGTTCGGCTGCTAGAGCGGATGTCCGGTTGACCTGTATCGCCGCCTTCGGCGGAGTCTTTCGCTGGGCCCCGGACTTCGTTCCACTCACTGCGTTCGTTTCACGAATCCGGGGACGGAGAGAGCTTCAACGCAAAAGAAAGAAGCTCTCTCCGTCCCCGGATTCATGGAGCGGGCGAAGCCCAAGCGGAATGAAGTCCGGGGCCCGGCGAAAGAGTCGCGCCGCAGGCGCAGCGATTTTTCAGCCCTTCGCCATCCAAAAGCGCCATGGCGGCGCAAGTTCCGATGGCGTCTGGGCTGAGGCGGGTCAACGACCAGGCTGCTCCACCAGCAGCGCTACGATGCGGCGCACGAGCGGCAGCACCAGGAGCAATGTCGGGAACGCGACGAGCCAGGAGAGGCCCCAGGCCTGCATCCAGGTCGCCGGAAATTCCGGCGTCGGTCCGAGGCTGCGCAAGGTCGCGATCGCCGAGACCACGAAGGTCATCAGCACCGATAGCACCAATGGCATGATGAAAGCGCCGGCGCGCGCAGGCAGTTTCCGGCGCGCGGGCGCGTTGAACGAAGATGTCATGAGACGTCTCTTGGAAAAGGCCGGCCGTCCATCGCATCCCTCCGGCGTCGCCGGGTTCGGCCCGGCGGTCCGGCCGGGGTTGGATGCGTTGCTTGACGTCAGACGCTTACGGCGCGCCCTCAGCGAGAGCGGCGCGCCGGAGTTAGGCGGGCGCGCCGTCGCTGGCAAGCCCGCGCGCGCGGGCGCACGGGCCTACTGGCAGGGAATGCCCGCGGGCACGGCCGCGCAGGGTCCCGTGCCGCCGCGGGGATAGCCGCGGCCGATCATCGCCGGGTTAGGGGGATAGCCGCCGGGCGGCGGCTGAACGGCCGGCGGATTGGGCCGGGGCTGGCCGACGGGCGGCTGCGGCGGGTTGATGCGCGGCGGCTCGCCCGGCGGGCGCGGACGGCGCCAGTCCGGCGGGTTGCCGCCCATGTCGGGAGGCGGGCGGCGCCAGCGCGGCCGGTCGTAATCAGGGCCGCCATAGACGGGCGGACGGCCATAGACCGGCGGCGTGAAGATCGGCGCCGGCTCGTTGTAAACAGGCGGCGCGGGCTGAACATAGATCGGCGGCCGCGGCTGCACATAGACGCGCGGGCTCGCGCCCGGCGGCTCCGCGCCTGTGCGGTCGAGATAGGCGCTCGCCACCCAGCCGCGCGCGCCCTCCGCCTCGATATTGCACCAGGGGCCGGCGCAATCGCCGACGATGTCGACGCCCGCGCCTTCCGGCAGGCCCATGACGACGGGATAGCCGGTCCCCGGCCCGGAGCGCATGTTCACGCCGGCGGTCGTGTAGGCGTCCTGCGCCATGGCCGACGCGGCGAGCGCTGTGGCGATGAAGGCGCCCAATCCGAGGCGGCGGGCGAAACGTACGGGACTCACCAATTCCTCCAACATCTTTCGGCGGGATCATGCCGCGCCTGACATGAACGGCGGCTGACGGGGTTTGGCGCCACGCTGGCCTCGCCCCGCGCGCCAGCCTATCCTCGCGGCTTCAAACACGAGGCCGTTATGTCGTTCCTGAAATCCCTGTTCTCGAAACTTTCCGGCGGCGGCGCGGCTGAGGAGAAGGGCGATCCTTCTTCCGCCAAGGTGGCGAAGGAGATCGAGCATGAGGGCTTCATCATCCGCGCCACGCCCTACAAGGAGGCGGGGCAGTTTCAGCTTTGCGGCGTGATCGCGAAGGAGGTTGCGGGCGAGATGAAGGAGCATCGCTTCATCCGCGCCGAGCGCTTTCCCTCGCTCGACGACGCGGTGGAGATGACGCTCTCCAAGGGCCGCCAGATCGTCGACCAGAATGGCGAGCGCGTGTTCAAGTGAGGGACGCGCCGTGCCGCTTGATTTCCGGGTCTCCTACCAGATGTCATCGCCGGGTTTGACCCGGGATCGTGTCACGCTTCCCTTTATCCCGCGCGCGTCTTCCCTCTCCCCTTGCGGGAGAGGGTGGTCGGCGCGGCGCGATGCGCAGCATCGTCGCGAGCCGACCGGGTGAGGGGGTAGCATTGCGCATCGAGTTTCCCCCTCATCCGTCGTCGCGCCAAGCGCGACGACACCTTCTCCCGCAAGGGGAGAAGGATTCGCTCGGCGAATTTGTGCGCTCTTGCGAACGAGGCTTTGCGCGTTGAAATGACATCCTTCATCGATCCGACGAAAGAAACCTTCGCCGCGTTCCGCGCGCTCGCGCAGGATCATCCCATCCACATGCTCAATCTCGTGCGCTTGCGCGAGCGCGCCTGCTATCCTGACGGGCGCGAGGCGACAGGCTCGCAAGCCTACGCCGCCTATGGCCGGGAAAGCGCGCCCGTATTCCAGCGGCTCGGCGGGCGCATCGTCTGGCGGGGCGAATTCCAGCACATGCTGATCGGGCCATCAGATGAAAGCTGGCATCACTGCTTCATCGCGGAATATCCTTCCGCCGCAGCCTTTATCTCGATGATCCGCGATCCGGTTTACCGCGAGGCGGTGAAACATCGGCAGGCGGCGGTCGCGACGTCGCGGCTCGTGCGGATGGAGCCGATGGAGACGGGCGAGGGGTTTGGGTGAGCAAAGGAGGAACGATGGAGGAAGTCGCTCCAACGATGGCGAACACGCGACGCATGAGCTTCGCGATCTTCTGGAAGTTCTGGCTGGCGTTCGAGATCGCAGGCTTTGCGCTTGGCTTCATCAGCGCGCTTCTGCCCTGGGGCCAGTTGCAGTTCTGGTTGATCGCGATGCTCGCCAGGTTCCTTCCATCAACGGCGGCGGAAGCCTTGTTCTCATCGCCGCGCGCGATCGAGGTCGCGCTTGGCGTTCTCTTCCATATCGCAGCGGCGTTGTTCGGATTCCTGCTGCTCAATGCGTTGCTCGCGCGGCATGTGGGGAGGAGGTTTGGGAGATGGAGGCTGGTGGCGGCGCGGGCTGAGGATGGAAACTGACTTGTGCAGCGGAATATCCCTCGGGCGTCGCTTTATCGAGATGATCCGCGATCCCGGTTATCGCGAGGCGGTGAAGCATCGTCAGGCGGCGGTGGAGACGTCGCGGCTTGTACGGATGAAGCCAATGGATGTGGGCGAGGGGTTTGGGTGAGGAGCGCTTAAACTTCCCGCTGCGTCATGGCCGGGCTTGTCCCGGCCATCCACGTCTTTGGAAGTCGAATACGAGACGTGGATGCCTGCGACAAGCGCGGGCGTGGCAGAGTGCATAGCGGCTGAAGAATTTTTGACAATTGTCAATTGACAGACGACGCCCGCTCTTGTCGCGATGGGTTTCGATCCAAACAAGACACGTTCGCGCAGATGAAGAGTCCTCCCCACCCCGGCCGTGGCCTCAAGGACGATCTCGACGGGCTTGGGCTCAGCGTGGCCGAAGCGGCGGCAGGACTTGGAGTTACGCGTCAGCATCTCCACAATGTCGTCAGCGGCCGCAGCGCGATCACACCTGATACGGCTCTTCGACTGGAAAAGGGGATCGGGGCAAGCGCCGAACATTGGTTGCGCTTGCTGCTTGCCTGTGAACTGGCTCATGCGCGGGACGCAGTGAAAGGGATGAAGGTGAAGAGCTTGGTCGGGAGAGCCTCTTGAGAAAGAAATATCTGGAGGGGATTTCTTGGATATGGCCAGATGAAATGCGATAGTCGCATAAATAGAAATCGAATCAGGTAGGGGCAACGAGATGAGAGCCGAGGGGCCTCTTGCCGCCGCTCTTGCGCCGCAGCGCGCGGTCGTTCCGACGGTTAAACCTATTTCTCAGGCTGCATTTCGTATCTCAGGCGACGACGCGTTCTTGCGGTGCGTTGGAGAGGTTGTTTCATGGATGAGGCGGCGAAATCGAGAGATTCCGCAAGCAGCTTTCAATGCCGAAGCATTCCGAACCAGTGCAGGTGCGGCATTTCCAGCGGAGGCTGTCCTAATTGATAGTGGAGGGCCTCGTCTTTGGGCTGCGACGCTTGAAGATACACGGGAGCAACAAAGTCTCGGCCGCACATGGGTTACCGAGATTTCGGTCGGCGAACACAATGGCTCAGCTGCGTTCGGTGCGCGCCTTAGTCAAGTTTTGCGAGGGCCAGAAGCTGTTTTTCAACCGTCGCGGCCAGGCTGTGTCCAGCAGGTCCTATCCAAGCTTACTGCATTTTCCGATGGAGCGTTGCTGACCGAAGAACCGGCTATCGTAGACGATAGTGCATCCCTTGATCGTTTGATTTCGCTTCTTGCGAACTCCAAGCGAAAAATGCCTGTCGTTGTTCTCTCAAAAAATAGCGAAGATGTCACGGCAGTTGATCCCGACCGATTGGCGCAGCGTATTTCTGGGTTGGCGCATACATACGTTTTGCAGCACTCAGCTGCATGGGAACTGACCCGGAAGCTTGGCAAAGCGAATTCGACGTTTATGGGAGCTGTGCGGCTTTATCGTCCCGGCTTTGATCCGCTGGACGGGAATCCATTCGATCATCCGCTGTGGCTGTTCCACATTAATACAGTGCTTGCTCGTGCTTCGCGCCTCGATCAAATCGTAGGGCAAGTCACAGCACTGTCTGTGCGTGCATTTGCGGGAGACGACGAATTTCCTAGGTATGAAGAGGTAAGGCAGTTTGCTGCCAAGGCTGCTGTAACCAAGGCGCGAGAGGCAGGTACTGTAGATCGCGAGCTACTGGAACTCTATGAAGACGAGAACGAGCGCCTGCAGAATGCGCTGCGCTTACAGAAATCTGAACATGATGCTGCTATACAATTGGCGAGTGACGAGCTCAAGCGAGCTGAAACCGTTCGCGACGAAGCGCTCGCCGATCGAAGCGCAATGCGAATTCGGTTAACCGCTCTCGAAGCAGCACTCTCGGCGCGTGGGCAAACTATTTCGGACGAGCCCTTGAGCAGCTATGACGACATTGATGATTGGAGCAAAAAGCATCTATCGGGAGAAATATGGATTGCGCGAAAAGCGATACGTGAAACCGAGAAGAACGGTCAATTCGACAACATAGAGTTCTTTGGCAGAACCCTGATACTGCTTAGAGATCATTTTGTTCCAATGAAGCGGAATCCAGGTGCCGGCCTTAAAAGAGAATATGATGATATGCTTCGCGCACTGAGTTTATCGGATGAGCCGTGCTTTTCTCAGCGAGGTTCAATCAAGTCTTTCCCAGAATATAAGGTTACATACGAAGGGAAAGAATATTGGTGCGACAATCATATCAAATACGGGGGTGGAACTGATCCTCGAAGCTTTTTCCGCATCTATTATTATTGGCACGAAGAGGATGGGATATTGCTTATCGGGCATATGCCCTCGCATCTCGACAACAAACTGACGAACTGATGCCGAGGCGGCTAAGGCGAACTGGAACCCCTCCCACCCCCACGCATTCCTCCTGATCACCCCATCAGGAGAAACTCATGCCGGACATCTCAGGCAAGCGCATCGCCATTCTCGCCACGCACGGTTACGAGCAGTCCGAACTCGAAGTGCCGCTGAATGAACTGAAGAAAGCCGGCGGCGCGGTCGATGTCGTGTCGCTGCAGCCCGGCGAGATCAAGGGCTGGAAGAAGAAGGATTGGGGCGGCGCCGTTCCCGTCGACAAGACCATCGATCAGGCCAAGGCCGATGATTACGACGCCATCGTCATTCCCGGTGGCCAGATGAATCCGGACACGCTGCGCGGAGAGCCGCGCGCCGTCGCGCTGGTGAGAGACTTCTTCGACAAGGGCAAGGTGGTCGCCGCGATCTGTCACGGCCCGTGGCTGCTGATCGATTCCGGCATCGCGAAAGGTCGCAAGGTGACCTCGTTCAAGACCGTCAAAACCGATCTCATGAACGCCGGCGCCGAGTGGGAGGATTCGAAGGTGGTCACCGACAAGGGCGTCGTCACCTCGCGCACGCCGGATGATCTCACCGCCTTCGTCGCGAAGATCATCGAGGAGGTGAACGAGGGCAAGCATACGGACCGGAAAGCTGCGTAGAGCCTCTCTTCTTCCAGATGTCATGCCCGGGCTTGACCCGGGCATCCAGCGCTCGCGGCGACACTGGATCGCCGGGTCAAGCCCGGCGATGACAACTGGAGAGAAGCATGAAGGAAATCTCCCGCACCGCACCATCACGCCAACTGATGCTTGCCATGATTTGTTGGCGGCAGACGCTTCAGCCAAGGGCCACTAGAACAGCGGTTCGTTCTCTTTCCGACTGCTACGCCTCGTGAATTATTCCCCGCCGCATTCCCCGCTTGCCCAGACCGAATCGACCTACGCCTGGATGCGCCTCGGCGCCGCGCTTCTCGTCGGCACCATCGCCTGCGTCGGCAACTGGTCGATCGTCGTTGCGTTGCCGACGGTGCAGCAGGAATTCGGCGTCGCGCGCGCCGGCGCCACGCTGCCCTACACCTTCGTCATGATCGGCTTCGGCCTCGGTGGCGTCGCCATGGGCCGCATCGCCGACCGCTTCAACACCATGCTGCCGATCCTCATCGGCGCCGTCAGCCTCTGCCTCGGTTATGTCGCCGCCGGCGCGTCGCAGAATCTCTGGCAGTTCACGGCGGCGCATGCGCTGCTCGGCCTCGGCGCCTCGGCCGGCTTCGCGCCGCTCATGGCCGACGTGTCGCACTGGTTCACGCGGCGGCGCGGGCTTGCGGTGGTGATCGCCGCCTGCGGCTCCTATCTCGCCGGCGCGATCTGGCCGCTGATCATCCAGCATTTCATCGATACGCAGGGCTGGCGCTGGACGCATGTAGCGCTCGGCTTGTTCGCCGCCGCGACGCTTGCGCCGCTGTCGCTCATGTTTCGACCCGCGGCTCCGCATCACACGGATGCGCCGTCAGGCGCGCCGGCCGCGATGCGCGGCGATCTGAAACTCTCGCCGAACGCGCTGATGGCGCTGCTCGTCGTCGCCGGCTTTTCCTGCTGCGTCGCCATGTCGATGCCGCAGGTGCATATCGTCGCCTATTGCGGCGATTTGGGTTACGGCGTCGCGCGCGGCGCGGAGATGCTGTCGCTGATGCTTGGCCTCGGCATCGTCAGCCGCGTCGCATCGGGCGTGGTGTCGGACCGCATCGGCGGCGTGAGGACGCTGCTGATCGGCTCGGTGATGCAGGGCGTCGCGCTCGCGCTTTATCTCTTCTTCAACGGGCTGACGTCGCTCTACGCCATCTCCGCCATCTTCGGCCTGTTCCAGGGCGGCATCGTGCCGATGTACGCCGTGATCATCCGCGAATATCTGCCGCCGCGCGAAGCCGGCGTGCGCATCGGCTTCGTCATGATGGCGACCATCTTCGGCATGGCGTTCGGCGGATATTTGTCAGGCCTGATCTTCGACCTGACATCGTCCTACCGCATGGCGTTCCTCAATGGACTCGCCTGGAACATGCTGAACCTTGCGCTCGCCGCTTTTCTGATGTTGCGGCCGAAAATGACGGCGAGCGCCTGAGAGAAGTTTACGCGCGCGCAGCGAGGAAAGTTGGTCGACGCGAATGGATCGCCATCACGGCGAGCGCGCCGATCACGGTGAGATGCTCCATCACGAAGAAGAATTCGAGCGTCTTCATCGGCTCCTGCATCTCCCAGAAGCGATGGGCGATCGGGATCGTCAGCACCGTGAAGGTCGCCAGCATGCCGCAGCCGAGCCAGGCGAAGCGGTTGAAAATGATCAGCGCGGCGCCGAGCAACTGCGTCGCGATGGTCGCGATGGCGAAGGCGGCCGGCGGGTTCAATCCGAAATGCGCCATCTCGGCCTCAGCGCCGGCGAAGTCGGTCAGCTTCGCAATGCCGCTCGCCCAGAAGATGAAGGTCAGCGCGGTGCGGGCGAGAATGCCGAAGGCGGTGGAATCAAGCAGCTTCACGAGAATGGGGGGCATTGAAGTCTCGGTTGAAAATCCGGAGTTGGGAGCCGCGGCGGATAGGCGCCTGCGCCCGCGCCTACTGTGCGCGCCCGCACTTGACGGCGACGCGCGGCGTCTGCGTCGGACTCGTTAACCGTCGGCCCCGCGCGAAGGATTTCGTAAACTTCGATTCAAGTCCGAACTTTCCGGAACGCCCCGGCCGACCGCATGTTGAGCAGGCTTCGGGGTCGACGTCATGCATATTTTTCATCGCGCGATGGCGCGCCGCGCGGCGCTTGTCATCAGCCTGCTCGCGCTGGCGCTCGGTTTCACGGCGGCGCGCGCCCACGCCCGCGAATTCGTCGCGGCGCCCGAACTCGCCGCCTATCCCGCAGGCTCCATCGTCATCCGCACCGGGGAGCGCCGGCTGTACTATGTCACCGGCCGCGGCGAGGCGATTCGCTATCCCGTGGCGGTGGGCGCCGCCGGCCGCCAGTGGCAGGGCGTCAAATATGTCGAGGAGCTGGCGGTCGAGCCGGCCTGGGCGCCGCCGGAGGCGCTGCTGCGCGCCAAGCCGAATACACCGCACTACATCCCGCCCGGGCCGCGCAACCCCATGGGCGCCCGCGTCATCGGGCTGGGGCCGGGCGGCGAATACGCCATCCACGGCACCAACGATCCCTCGAGCATCGGCCGATTCGTCTCCTTCGGCTGCATCCGCATGTTCAACGAGGATGTCATCGACCTCTACGCCCGCGTCCGCATGGGCACGCAGGTCGTCGTCACGCGCTAGCTCGGCGATTCGCTATGAGGCCATCGGAAAACGTTATCTCTTTCTGAGGGCTTTGAGGGGTTCGGCGCAGCGCTGCGATGCGTTATTGCGACGCCATATCCGCATTTCGCGATTGATTTCAGATTGATCAGCGACGAAGGTGCGCGCCGCGCGCGAAGCGGCGGCCACGACCGCGACTGCGCCCGAGGACAGTCCGGGGATAGAAATGACCGAGAAGAAGAAGCGCCGCATCAAGCCATCGCAGCTGCGCTCCAAGGCCTGGTTCGACAATCCTGACAACGCCGACATGACCGCGCTCTATATCGAGCGCACCATGAATTTCGGCCTGTCGCGGGAGGAGCTGCAATCAGGCCGGCCGATCATCGGCATCGCCCAGACCGGCTCCGACATCGCCCCCTGCAACCGGCATCATATCGAACTGGCCTCGCGCGTGCGCGACGGCATCCGCGAAGCCGGGGGCGTGCCGTTCGAATTCCCGATCCATCCGATCCAGGAAACCTGCAAGCGGCCGACCGCGAGCCTCGACCGCAACCTGCAATATCTCTCGCTGGTCGAGATCCTCTACGGTTATCCCATCGACGGCGTGGTGCTGACCACGGGCTGCGACAAGACCACGCCGGCGCAGATCATGGCGGCGGCGACGGTGAATATCCCCGCTATCGCTCTCTCTGGCGGGCCGATGCTGAACGGCGATTTCCGCGGCGAGCGCACGGGCTCGGGCACGATCGTGTGGAAGGCGCGCCAGATGATGGCGGCCGGCGAGATCGACTATAAAGGCTTCGTCGATCTCGTGGCGTCGTCGGCGCCATCCGCCGGCCATTGCAACACCATGGGCACGGCCTCGACGATGAATTCGCTGGCCGAGGCGCTCGGCATGACGCTGCCGGGCTGCGCGGCCATCCCCGCCCCCTATCGCGACCGCTATGAGATCTCCTATCTCACGGGCAAGCGCATCGTCGACATGGTGTGGGAGGATCTGAAGCCATCCGACATCCTGACCCGCGACGCGTTCGAGAACGCGATCGCGGTCAATTCCGCCATCGGCGGTTCGACCAACGCGCCGATCCATCTCAACGCCATCGCCAGGCATATCGGCGTCGAGCTCAACAACGATGATTGGGAGAAGATCGGCTACGATCTGCCGCTGCTCGTCAATCTGCAGCCGGCCGGCGAATATCTCGGCGAGGATTATTATCGCGCCGGCGGCGTGCCGGCTGTCGTCAATGAGTTGATCAAGGCCGGCAAGATCAATGATCGCGCCGTCACCGTGAACGGCAAGACGCTGCACGAAAACTGCAAGGGCTGGGAGAGCATCAACGAGAAGGTGATCCTGCCCTTCAAGAAGCCGATGAAGACGAAGGCCGGCTTCCTCAATCTCAAGGGCAATCTGTTTGATTCCGCGATCATGAAGACGAGCGTGATCACGGAGGAGTTCCGCAAGCGCTATCTTGAAAATCCCAAGGACCCGATGGCGTTCGAGGGCAAGGCGATCGTGTTCGACGGCCCCGAGGATTATCACCACCGCATCGACGATCCTGAATTGAAGATCGACGCGCATACGGTGCTGTTCATCCGCGGCGTCGGCCCGATCGGCTATCCCGGCGCGGCGGAGGTGGTGAACATGCGGCCGCCGGCCTATCTCATCAAGAAGGGCGTGACCGCGCTGCCCTGCATCGGCGACGGCCGCCAGTCCGGCACGTCGGGCTCGCCCTCGATCCTCAACGCGTCGCCCGAAGCGGCGACGGGCGGCGGCCTTGCGCTTCTGAAGACGGGCGACAAGGTCCGCATCGATCTGAAGAAGCGCACGGCCGACATCCTCATCAGCAATGAGGAATTGGAAAAGCGCCGCGCCGAGTTCAAAAAGAACGGCTACAAATATCCCGCCAGCCAGACGCCATGGCAGGAGATCCAGCGCGGCATGGTCGATGAATTGTCGAACGGCATGGTGCTCAAGCCAGCGGTCAAATATCAACGCATCGCGCAGAAGCCGGGCGCGAAGGGCGCTCGCGTCGGCGTGCCGCGCGATAATCACTGAGCGGGAGGCGAAAAGGCGGGATTCGGTTTTCGCGCCAATCCCGCTCCAACCTTTGGAATCGATCGCGTTCGTGATTTTGGAGTGATTCAATCCAAAGTCGTCGCGATCTGGAAGGAGTCGCGCATGGTCTTCTCGCCGCAAGTCGAGGCTTTTCGCGAGCTGCATCGCGCAGGCTGTTTCGTCATGCCGAATCCCTGGGATATCGGCACGGCGCGTTATCTGCGCGCGCAAGGGTTCAAGGCGCTGGCGACGACGAGCGCGGGCTTCGCCTTCACGTTGGGGCGGGCCGACCAGGATGTCGGCGCCGAACTGATGCTGCCGCATATCGGGGAGATCGTGCGCGCGGCTTCCGATCTGCCGGTCAATGCGGATTTCGAGAATGGCTACGCCGACGCGCCGGAAGGCGTGGCGGAGAATGTGCGCCGCTGCGTCGCGACCGGCGTCGCCGGCCTCTCGATCGAGGATGCGACGGGCCGCAGCGACCAGCCGCTCTATGATCTCTCGCTCGCGGTCGAACGCGTACAGGCCGCGCGCGAGGCGATCGACCAGACGAAATCGGGCGTGATGTTGACGGCGCGCGCGGAATGCTTCCTCACCGGACATGAGACGCCGCTGAAGGAATCCGTGCGCCGCATCGCGGCCTATGCGGACGCAGGCGCCGATGTGCTTTATGCGCCGGGACCGAAGACGATCGCCGACATGAAGGAGATCGTCGCCGCCGCGAAGGGCAGACCGGTGAACATCCTCGTTCATGGCGATTTCGGATTGAGCGTCGACGAGATCGCCGCCGCCGGCGCCCGGCGCATCTCGATTGGCGGCGCCTTGGCGCGCGCGGCCTGGGCGGCGTTCATGACGGCGACCGCGACGATTGCGAAAGAGGGCCGCTTCACCGGCTTCGCCAACAATGGCGGCAGCGCGCCGCTGACGGCGTTCCTGCGCGCCGATTTCAGGGAGCGCGGCGGCGCATGACGGCCGATCTTTCGAAATGGACGACGCGTCCGCGTCCCGAGCGCGTCGTTCTCGAAGGCCGCTACGCGAGACTCGAGCCGCTTGATCCGATAAAGCATGGCGATGATCTGTTCGCGGCGTCGGCCGCGCTAGGCGCCGATGATCGCTTCCGCTATCTCTTCGACGAGCCGCCGGCCTCGCGCGAGGAGATGCAGCCTTGGCTTGAAAAGGTCGCGGCGTCCGCTGATCCGTTGTTCTTCGCCGTGATCGACACATCGACGGGCAAGGCGGGCGGACGCCAGACTTTGATGCGCATCGATCCCGCCCATGGCGTGATCGAGATCGGCAACATCCTCTGGGGGCCCGACGTCGCGCGCACGCGCATCGCGACCGAAGCGCTATTTTTGTTCGCGCAATATTCCTTCGATGTGCTCGGCTATCGCCGCTTCGAGTGGAAATGCAACAACGCCAACGAGCCGTCGAAACGCGCGGCGCTGCGTTTCGGCTTCATCTATGAAGGCCTGTTCCGCCAGCACATGGTGGTGAAGGGCCGCAATCGCGACACTGCCTGGTACTCGATCACGGATGCGGAATGGCCGGCGTTGAAAGGCGCCTATGAGCGTTGGCTCGCGCCGGAGAATTTCGACGCCGAGGGCCGGCAGCGCGTCAGCCTGCCGAACATGATCGCGGACGCGCGCATGGCGGGGCTCGCATCGCTGCGCCGCGCCACCCCTGCGGACCGCGCGAAGGTTGAGGAGTTGCAGCGCGATTCCTACGCGAAGAACGCCACGATTCTCGGCGTGACGCCGCTGCCTTTGTGCGCCGATTACGGCGTGATCATGCATCAATGCGAAGTGTGGCTCGCCGAAGACGACAAGGGTCCGGAAGGCGCGATCATCGTCCGCCCGCACGCCGATCATCTCGAACTCTGGAGCATTTCCGTCGCGACGCGCGCGCAGGGCAAGGGGCTCGGCAACCGGCTGCTTGCGGCGGCCGAGAAGCGCGCGAAGGATCTCGGCTATCGCACCGTGCGATTGCTGACGGGCGAGAAGCTCGAAAGCAATGTCGCGTGGTACAAGCGACAGGGCTATTGCGTCGATCGCATCGAACAGATGCCGGACCGGCGCGCGGTTCACTTCTCAAAATGGATCGGATGAGGGGAGCATGGCGGGACGTTTGAGGGGCAAGGTCGCGCTGGTGACTGCGGCCGGCGCGGGCATCGGGCGGGCGATCGCGGAAGCGTTCGTGCGCGAGGCCGCGACCGTCTACGCCACCGATCTCGACAAGAAGAAACTCGAAGGCATTCCGAAAGCGAAGAAGCACGCGCTCGATGTGCGCTCCGATGAGGCGGTCGCCGCTTTCGCCAAGATCAGCGGCCCGGTCGACATCATCGTGAACTGCGCCGGATATGTGCATCACAACACGGTGCTCGACTGCACCGACGCCGATTGGGACTTCGCCTTCGATCTCAATGTGAGATCGATGCATCGCACGATCAAAACCTATTTGCCTGCCATGCTGCGGCAGCGCTCGGGCTCGATCGTCAATATCGCGTCGGGCGCGTCATCCGTGCGCGGCATTCCGAACCGCTATATCTATGGCACGACGAAGGCCGCGGTGATCGGGCTGACTAAATCGGTCGCCGCCGATTTCATCAAGCAGGGCGTGCGCGTGAATGCGATCTGCCCGGGCACGATCCAGTCGCCCTCGCTCGATGATCGCATCGAGGGGCAGGCCAAGGCGGCGGGCAAATCCTTGAAGGAAATCCGTCAGGCCTTCATCGATCGGCAGCCGATGGGCCGTCTTGGCACCGCTGAAGAAGTGGCGAATCTCGCGCTTTATCTCGCGTCCGATGAAGCGAGCTATACCACCGGCCAGATCCATCTCGTCGATGGAGGCTTCGCGCTGTGAGGCGCTGCGCTGCGCTGGCGCTCATCGCCGCCGCTGTCTGCGGCGCGTCCGATGGCGCAAGAGCGCAGCGCTGCAATCTCGAAGGCGCGCGCGTGACCTGCGATGACGGCCGCGTCGGCATGATGAATGGCGATTCGATCGTGTGGCCTGATGGCACGCGTTCGTCCCGCTCGCCGCATCCGAGCGTGTTTCTTCACAACAAGCCGTCGATCTCGATCGGCCAGGGCGTGTTCGTCGGCAGCCCGAGCGGCGTCGGCGTCGTGCCGCTCGATGATCCCAACAGCGTCAACAAGCAAAACTGCGCCATCGTCAACGATATCCCCTACTGTCACTGAGGCGACTTCATGCACATCCTGATTCTTGGCGCGGCCGGAATGGTCGGGCGCAAGCTCACCGAAAAACTGGCGCGCGACGGCAAGCTCGGCCGCAAGGCGATCATGAAGGCGACCTTGCACGATGTGGTGAAGCCGGTCGCGCCGAAGGAGGCCAGCTTTCCCTGCACGGTGCGCGCGTCGGATTTCTCCAAGCCCGGCGTCGCCGCGAAACTGATCGCCGAGCGGCCCGACGTCATCTTCCATCTCGCGGCGATCGTGTCGGGCGAAGCGGAAGCGGATTTCGACAAGGGCTATCGCATCAATCTCGACGGCGTCTATCGCCTGTTCGAGGCGATCCGCGCGGTCGGCGAAGGCTATTGCCCGCGCGTGGTGTTCACCTCGTCCATCGCGGTGTTCGGCGCGCCGTTTCCGGACGCGATCGGCGATGAGTTCCACAACACGCCGCTGACTTCGTATGGAACGCAGAAGGCGATCGGCGAACTCCTGCTGTCGGATTATTCGCGGCGCGGCCTTTTCGACGGCGTCGGCATCAGGTTGCCTACCATCTGCGTGCGTCCCGGCGCGCCGAACAAGGCGGCGTCAGGCTTCTTCTCGAACATCATCCGCGAACCGCTCGCCGGCCATCCCGCCGTTCTGCCGGTGTCGGAAGACGTGATGCACTGGCACGCCTCGCCGCGCTCCGCGGTGGGCTTCCTCACGCACGCCGCGACGATCGACACGAAGAAGATCGGGCCGCGCCGCAACCTCACCATGCCCGGCGTCGCCTGCACGGTCGGCGAGCAGATCGAGGCGCTGCGCGGAATCGCCGGCGACAAGGTCGTCGCGCGCATCAAGGTGAAGCCTGACAAGACGATTCAGAAGATCGTCAGCGGCTGGCCGCGCAAGTTCGACGCGCAGCGCGCGACGGAGCTCGGGTTCAAGGCGGAGCAAAGTTTTGATGAGATCATCCGCGTGCATATTGCGGACGAGCTCGGCGGGAAGATCGCGTAACGCCGCGTCATCCCGGACACGGCGCAGCATGAAATGATGCGCGCTGATCCGGGACCGTTTCGTCATAAGCTAGTCTCGCGAAGGTCCCGGGTCTGCGCCGCATCGCCGACGCGCTGCGTCGCGCCCGGGATGACGCTCTCGCGCAGCGGCTACTTCCTCCTCAGCCACAACGGCTTTCCGGCCGCAGGGTCCTTCTTCCATCCCGCGGGGCCATCAGACGTAAAGCCGATCGTGTGACCCTTCTTCGCCACGAGGAAGATGCGGCCATCATCATATTGCCAGCCGACGGGATCGAAGACGCGCAATCCTTCATCATCGCAAGAATCAGCGAGCGCCGCCGACCAGATGGCGCCGCCCTTCTTCGGGCGCGGGCCGGGAAACTGTTTCAGCTCGATCGCGCAACCCTCGCCGTTGCGCTCGCGCGCGACAATGTAGGCTCCGGTCAGCGCCGCGCGCTGCTCGTCGCGCGGCGGTGGTTTGCCATTCAGCGCGTCGAGGGTCGCAGCGACCGAATCCGATCGCGGCGCTTCGCCGGAGCGGCCGCCGACGGGCGAAAGATTGAGATCGATATTCTGTCCCTTGAAATGTCCGCCGGGCTCGCGGGCGAAGGAGAACAGGAGATCGCCATTCTGCCTGAAGACGTAGATCGCGCCGTCTTCGCCAAGGCCCCATTGAACGGCTGAAGTGAGCACGACAAGCTTCGTCTTGCAGGCGGGCGGGCTGCCGAGAATCATGCGGCCGCCGCCGGCTTCGCGCGCGCTGAACTGCACGAGGCATTTCGCTTCGTTGTCGGCTGAGGCCATCTGCCATGGACCCGCGACCGCCTTCACAGGTGTGGAGGTCGGCGCGAGCAGTTTCGTCTTCAGCGGCGATTGCGCCTGCGATGGGCCGACGAAAACGAGCGCCAGCGCCGCGCTCAATGAGAAAGCGGCGCGACGCATCGATCGCAGCTTACTTCGCGCGCTTGCGCGGCCAGGGCGTCTCGGGGATCGGCGTGCGCGGGGCCTTGCCGGCGAAATAGTCGATGAGATTGTCGACCACGAGCTGGCCCATGGCGTTGCGGGTATGAACCGAGGCCGAGCCGACATGCGGGAAGAGCACGACATTCTCCATGTCGATCAATTCCTGCGGCACGCGCGGCTCGTCCTCGAACACGTCGAGGCCGGCGGTGAGAATCGTCTTGTCCATCAGCGCCTGAATCAGCGCCTTCTCATCGACGACGGAGCCGCGGCCGACATTGATCAGCACGCCGTCCCTGCCGAGCGATTCAAGGATGTCCTTGTTGACGAGATGCTTCGTCTCCGCGCCGCCGGGCGCGACGCAGACGAGCATGTCGACATTCTCGGCAAGCTCCTTGAGCGTGGGGTAATAGACATAGCCGACGCCGGGTTGCGGCCTGCGGCCGTGATAGCAGACCTCGACGCCGAACGCTTCGAGGCGGCGCGCGATCGCCTTGCCGATGCGACCCAAGCCGAGAATGCCGGCGGTGCGGCCGCGCAAGGTCGAGGTCAGCGGATAATTCTTGTTCAGCCATTTGCCGGCGCGCAGATAACGCTCTGATTGCGGCAGCTCGCGCACGGCGCAGAGAATGAGGCCGAGACAGGTGTCGGCGACCTCCTCATCGAGCACGCCCGGCGTGTGGGTGACGATCACGCCGTGCTTTTCCGCGACCGCGCCGTCGACATGATCGTAACCGACGCCCATGCTGGCGATAATCTCCAGCTTGGGAAACTGCGACAGGAACGCCTCGTCGACCCTGGTGTGTCCGCCGAGCGCGATGCCGCGAATGATGGGCGCGATCTCCGCCAGTTTCGCCTTGGGGTCCTTCGCTTCCCAGAGCTTGTGCAGGCGGAAAGCCTTGTCCACGCCATCGACGATCAGCGGCATGGTCGGGGCGGTCATCAAAACGTCAACGGTCACGGGTTTCTCCCTCGCTTCGGCCTGTCATAGCCAAACCGGGCCCCGATCCGAAGCGTTTCTTTGGCCGGGGAGGCGCCGCGCGATCGGGCTTGCCAGCGGAAACGGCCATGATCTAACGTCCCGCTCCCGGCGTCCGCCGGGACTAACGAGAACAATGGTGGGCGCGCACGACACGCGCCCGGAGGAGAAGAAGATGGCTTCGGTGGAAATCCGCGACGTGCGGAAGAGTTTTGGCGCGACCAACGTTATCCACGGCGTCAATATCGACATCAAAGATGGAGAGTTCGTGATCCTTGTCGGCCCTTCGGGCTGCGGGAAATCCACCCTGCTGCGCATGATCGCGGGGCTGGAGAACATCACGGCCGGCGATATCCGCATCGGCTCCCGCGTCGTCAACGACGTGCCGCCGAAAGAGCGCGATATCGCCATGGTGTTCCAGAACTACGCGCTCTATCCGCACATGACGGTGGCGGACAACATGGCGTTCTCGCTGAAGCTCCGGAAGGCGCCGAAGAGCGAGATCGACCAGCGTGTGGGCAAGGCCGCCGATATTCTCGGCCTGAAGCCGCTGCTCGCGCGCTATCCGCGTCAGCTCTCAGGCGGTCAGCGCCAGCGCGTCGCCATGGGCCGCGCCATCGTGCGCGATCCGCAGGTGTTCCTGTTCGACGAACCCCTGTCGAACCTCGACGCGAAACTGCGCGTCGCCATGCGCACCGAAATCAAGGCGCTGCATCAAAGGCTCAAGACGACGACTGTTTACGTCACGCATGACCAGATCGAGGCCATGACCATGGCCGACAAGATCGTCGTCATGCATGACGGCATCGTCGAGCAAATGGGCGCGCCGCTCGAACTCTATGACAAGCCGGCCAACCTCTTCGTCGCGGGCTTCATCGGCTCGCCGGCGATGAATTTCGTCAAGGGCAAGGCGTCGGGCGGCAAGTTCGTGTCGGATGGCGGAGTCACGCTGCCGCTCAACGGCCAGGCCGTGCCGGAAGGCAAGGCCCTGACCTACGGCATGCGGCCCGAGCATCTCCACATCACGCCCGACGGCGCGCCGGCCGAGATCATCGTCATCGAGCCGACGGGATCGGAGACGCAGGTGGTGGCGAAGATGGGCGGCCAGGAGATCGTGTGCCTGCTGCGCGAGCGCATCGACGCCAAGCCTGGTCAGACGATCAACCTGTCGCCTGATCCGAAGGTCGCGCATCTCTTCGACAGCGAGAGCGGCAAGCGCCTCTGAGCGCCGTTCCGGCTCGATCAAATCTGCGGCGTTCGCGCTTCCGCGCGGACGCCGCCTTCACTTTCCGAGGGTCGACGCCACGATGCGATATGTGATCCTGTTCGAAGACGATCCCGCGAAAGCCGATGTTCGTCCGAAGCTCATGCCTGAGCACCAGAAATTTCTCCGCGCCCATGGCGATCGGATCCTGACCGCAGGACCGTTGCTCGAAGAGAGCGGCGCCGGCGCTGGCGGGATGTGGCTGGTCGAAGCCGCGAGCGCGGCCGAAGCGCGCCATCTCGTCGAAGCCGATCCTTTCTGGCCGACGGGGCTGCGCAAATCCGTGCGCATCCTGCAGTGGAAGCTTGTCTTCCACGCCGGCCAGGCTCTGGTCTGATGGCGCAGACGACAAAGACCATCGCCTTCTTCGGGCTTGGCAGCATGGGCCGTCCGATGGCGGCCAATCTCGCCAAAGCTCAATTCGCCGTGCGCGGCTATGATGTCGCGCCAAGCGCGCGCGAGACGTTCGTCGCGCTCGCGCCGCAGGCGACCGCCGCTGATTCGATTGAGGCTGCGGCTCAAGGCGCGGACGCGCTCGTGCTGATGGTGGTCAACGCCGATCAGGCCGAAAGCGTGCTGTTCGAGAAAGGCGCGCTTGAAGCGTCGGCGCCCGGAGCGATCGTCGTCGTCATGGCGACCTGCGCGCCAAAGCGCATCGAGGAGATGGCGGCGCGCGTCGTAGCGTCCGGCCGGCGTTTCGTCGATGCGCCGGTGTCGGGCGGCGTGGTCGGCGCCGAGAAAGGCGCGCTGACGATCATGGTGGGCGCCGAAGACGCGATTTTCGCTGCGGCGAAACCGCTGCTTGGCGCGATGGGCGACAAGCTCTTTCATGTCGGCGCGCGGCCCGGTCAGGGCGCGATGGTCAAGACGATCAACCAGCACCTCGCCGGCGTGCATATCGCCGCCGCCGCTGAAGCGATGGCGCTGGCGGAAAAAGCCGGCGTCGACGGCAAGCTGTTCCTCGACATCTTTGGTGGATCGGCGGCCGGCTCCTGGATGCTGAGCAATCGCGGCCCGCGCATGATCGAGGACAATCCGACAGTCGCGTCCGCCATCGATATTTTCGTGAAGGATCTCGGCATCGTCATGGACGCCGGCCGGGCGCAGAAGGCTGCGCTGCCGATCGCGGCGGCGGCGCTGCAGATGTTTTTATCCGCCTCCGCCAACGGATATGGCGGCATGGATGACAGCCAGGTCGTGCGCGTCTATCGCGCGCTCAATGGCGCCAACACAGCGAAGTGAGATCGAGATGAGCGAAGCGGTCGGATTCATCGGCGTCGGCCTGATGGGCCATGGCATGGCCAAGAATATTGTCGAGAAGGGCTACAAGCTCACCATTCTCGGCCATCGCAATCGCGCGCCGGTCGAGGATCTCGTGAAGCGCGGCGCGACCGAAGCGAAGAGCGCGCGCGAAGTCGCGGCGGCGTCCAGCATCGTGTTTCTCTGCGTCACCGGCGCGGCCGAAGTCGAAGGCAATGTGCGCGGGCCGGACGGACTCGCCGCGGGCGCGAAGAAAGGCCTCATCATCGTCGACTGCTCGACCACCGATCCAACATCAACGATCGCGCTCGCTGACGAGTTGAAGCCGCAGGGCGTGACCCTGATCGACGCGCCGCTTGGCGGCACGCCGGCGCAGGCGGAGGAAGGCAAATTGTCCGCCATGGTCGGCGCGGACGCCGAAAGCTATGCGCGCGTGAAGCCGGTCATCGAGGCCTGGGCGCAATCGGTGCGCCATATCGGCCCGGTCGGCGACGGCCACAAGATGAAGCTCCTCAACAATTTCCTCGCCATGGGTTATGGCGCGATCTATTCGGAGGCGCTGGCGGTGGCGCAGAAGAGCGGCATTTCGGCCGAGACCTTCGACAGCGTCATTCGCGGCAGCCGCATGGATTGCGGCTTCTATCAGACCTTCTTCAAATATGTGCTCGAAGGCGATCGCAACGCGCATCAGTTCACGCTGAAGAATGCGCTCAAGGATGTGCGCTATCTCGAGGCGATGGCGAACAAGGCGGGCGTCGCCAATCCAGTCGGCAACGCCGTGAAGAATACTTATGCGGCGGCGGTGAATGCGGGCCGCGATCAGGATTTCGTGCCGATGCTGTCGGACTTCGTTGCCAGCGCAAATGGGGTCAAGACGAAGGCGTGACGCCGCGCACGCGCTCGCGATAGAGCAGATAGAGGCCGCTCAGGATGACGATGCCGGCCCCGATCAGCGTGTAGCGGTCGGGCGTGTCGCCAAAGATCAGGTAGCCCAGCGTGATCATCGCGACGATCTGCGTGTAGATGAAGGGCGACAGGATCGCCGCCGGGGCGCGGCGATGGGCGAGAATCAGCAGCCAGTGTCCGAAGCCGCCGAAGAAGCCCATCATCGCGGCGATGATCCAGCCATAGGCCGGCAGCGCCTTCCATTCCATGAAAGGCAGCAGCGGCGTCAGCAGAACCATGCCGGCGAGGCCTGAATAGAACATCGTCGTCTGCGAGGAATCATGCGCGGCGAGCCGGCGCGTGAGGATCTGATAGAAGGCGTAGGCGAAGACGCCGGCGACAGACCACCAGGCCGCGGCCGGCAGCCCATTCATCCCCGGCCGCGCGACGACGAGCACGCCGAGAAATCCGATCGCAATCGCGATGAGGCGTCGCGGACCGACCCATTCGCCAAGCAGCGGTCCCGCGATCAGCGCAACGACGAGCGGCGTCGCGAATTGCATCGCCATGGATTCAGCGAGCTGGAGCTGACGCAAGGCGAGGAAGTTGAACGCCGTCGACAGGAACAGCATCAGCGAGCGCAGCGTCTGCAATCCCGGCTTCTTCGTTCTGTGAATGCCGGGCGATGTCCACGGATTGATGAAGAGGGTGACGAGGATGACGCTGAAAGCGTAACGCAGCCACACCGTCTGCAGCGGATTGATCGAGCGATTGAGCCATTTCGCCGAGGTGTCGAGACAGGCGAAGAGAGCGAGCGCAGCGCACATGAGGCCGATGGCGATGAGGCGGGAGCGGCTCGCGGCCTCGGCGGAATGTTCGGAATCGGGATTGGTCATGTGATTTCGTCACCATAGACGCGACCACCTGACGGCGCAGGCGAAAATGCGGCATGGCTGGTATTCGGCGCCGCAAAATCTGTTCGCCTGTCGCGCTTCTCCCGTCTAAAGCGCGATGGTTTTGGATCGAATCCTTCCACCGTCATTCCGGGGCGATGCGGAGCATCGAGCCCGGAACCCAGAAAATGGCCCCGCTGGCGCGATCTCTGGGTTCCGGGATCGCGGCTGCGCCGCGCCCCGGCGACGATGCTTCGCGTCGCGCTGGAATGACGGTGGTAATATTCAAAGATAATCTCATCACGTTTTAAGCGAAAGCAAACACCAGAGCAGGATCGCGAGATGACAGCCTCTTTCCGGAAAGTCGCATTGGTCACAGGCGCCGCGCGGGGCATCGGGCTTGCGACCGCCAAACTCTTTCTCGCAGAAGGCTGGCGGGTCGCGCTGCTCGATATCGAAGGCGATCTTCTGAAGCGATCAGTCGAGAGTCTTGGCGACGCCGACAACACGCTCGCGCTCGTCTGCGACGTCTCGGACGCGGCCGGCGTCGGGAAAGCGATGGCCGCGGTGATGGAGCGCTTCGGTCGTTTCGACGCGCTGGTGAACAATGCCGGCGTCGCAGCGTTCAAGCCTCTGCTTGAAACTTCGCTCGACGACTGGAGCCGCATCCTCGCGGTCAATCTCACGGGCCCCTTTCTCTGCGCGAAGGCGGCTGCGCCGCTGATGCGCGAGAATGGCGGTGGCGCGATGGTGAACATCACCTCGATCTCGGGCCTGCGCGCCTCGACGCTGAGAAGCGCCTACGGCACCAGCAAGGCCGGGCTCGCGCATCTCACCAAGCAACTCGCCGTCGAGCTGGCGTCGCTCGGAATCCGCGTCAATGCAGTGGCGCCGGGGCCTGTCGACACGGCGATGGCGAAGGCGGTGCATACGGCGGAAATCCGCGCCGACTATCACGACGCGATCCCGCTCAATCGCTACGGGCTCGAAGAGGAGCTCGCGCAGGCGATCGTCTTCCTCTGCAGCGACCGCGCCAGCTACATCACGGGGCAGGCGCTCGCGGTCGACGGCGGATTCGAAGCGACCGGCATCGGCCTGCCAACGCTGCGCGGCGCGCGGCGCAACGGATAACGCCGCTCAGCCGACGTTCTCCGGGAGATTCATCAGAGCAGCTTCAGCGCTGCTCAGATGGTTTCGAGTTCGTCGTCGAGATCGTCCTCGACGTCGGTGTCCGCATGTCCGCGGCCGCTCGCCTTCGCCAGATTCTTCGCGGCCTTGCGCAGGAGTCGACGCAGGCGCTTCTTGTCCTTGCCGTCGAGACCCTTGGTCAGGTCCTGCTCGATCTGCTCGGCGAGACCGACGATCGCCGCGGCGCGCTCGCGCCCCGTCTGGGTCAGGCCAACGCGGACCAACCGGCCGTCGCCTTCGCCGATCTTCCGCTCCACCAGGCTCTGCTGGGACAGGCGGGCGATGGTCTTGGAAACGGTCGGCGCCTTCACGTTGAGGGCGTCGGCGAGCTCGCCCATGGTCGGCTGCTCATTGATCGCGAGAAACTGAAGCGCCTGTTCCTGGCCGGGATAGAGCCCGAGATCCGTCAACAGTTCGGCCATGCGGGCGCGGTGCATACGCGCCGCCAGGGTCAGCGCATGGCCGATGCTTTTTTCCTGTTCCCGAACCACGGCGTTCCCCCTTGCCCGGACAGTTGCGCGGCCCCTTAGCCGGCGAATGTGACAGGCAAATGAATGGCTCAGAAACGACGCATCTCTTTGTCGACCAACGATAAAAACGCCTCGCGGTCTGCTTTGCCGGCGCGGTTCATGTCATAGAGGGCTAAATATCGGGCGGGAGCGCCCGGCGCGATCATCCGTCTCAGGATGTTCATGGCGTTCTTGCGCGGGGGATCGCCAAGCAGGAAGGCGCGCCATCGCGCCGCCCCATAGGTCGCAACCACGCCAAGCTTCCGGATATTGCCGAGATTGGGGACCGTCTGGCCGTTCTCCATCCGGAAGGAGACGCCCGGCAGGAATACGCGGTCGAAGAAGCCCTTGAGGATCGCGGGATAGCCGAAGTTCCAGACGGGATGACAGAGCACCAGCGCCTCGGCCGCCAGCACGCGCTCGACATAGGCGGCGACCGGCGCGCGATTCGTCACGAGGTCGTGGTAACCGACGCGCTCGTCGCGCGAGAGAACGGGGTTGAACCCCTCGGCGTAGAGATCGCAGAGATCGACCTCGTGACCAGCGGCGCGCAGCGCTTCGACCGCCGCGCGCTGCAACGCGGCGATAAAGCTCTCGGCGACGGGATGGGCGTAAAGCACGAGGACGCGCATCAGCGCGACGCCCTGCGAAGAACCTGCTCGTCAAGTTCGTGATAATCGGGCAGCGTCGTGTCGATCGCCGCGCCATCGCGCAGCACGACGCGATCGCGCCAGGGCCGGGCGAACAGCTCGTTCATGCTGCGCGCGGGAACGATGACGAGATCGGCCTTCGCGCCCGGCTTGAGCTCGCCGCGTCCTTCGAGACCCATCACACCGGCGGGAATCGCGGAGACCATGCGCGCATGCCCGGCGAAGGGATGATCGAGATGAAGAATGCGCGTCGCCTCGCGCCAGACTTCAAGCATGTCGAGATCGCCATAGGCGTAGAAGGGATCGCGCGTATTGTCGGACGCCACCATGGCGCGCACGCCGCCGGCGGCGAGCTCCTGCAAGGGCGTGACGCCGCGCCAGCGCGGCGTGCGGCCGGGAGCGCGGTCCTGCAGATACATGTTGCACATCGGCAGCGACACGACCGCGACGCGGGCGCGCGCAAGCTTGTCGATGACGCGGGCGCGGTCTTCGTCGTCCATCAAGGCCAGCGAGCAGCAATGGCCGCAGAGCACCGAACCCTCGAAGTCGTGGCGCAGCGCGGCGTCGGCGATATGTTCGAGCGAGCGCGCCTCGGCCTCATCGCTTTCGTCGGCGTGGAAGTCGAGATCGAGCCCATGTCGCTTCGCGGTCTCGAAATAGATGTCGAGCGCAGGCTCGATGCGGCCCTTGAGCGGCAGGCCGCGATAGGTGACGCCGCCGAGCGCGCCGCCGGCGCTGACGACATGATCGACAATGAGCCGGAACGCGGCGGGATCATCGAGCGGCAGGTCGAACGGAAACAGCGCCGACGCCTGCAAGTCGATGCGGCCGCGCCATTCCTCGCGCATCTCCTTGAAGAGCGGCCAGGAAATATCGGCCTGCGGTCCAAGCGAATCGAGATGGGTGCGGATCGCGACAGTCCCGTGCGCATAGGCGCAGCGCAGCGCGAAATCCATGCGGGCGCGGACATCCTCGCGCGACCATGACGCTTCGCGATCGATCTTCACATTGGTGATGGCGCCGAGAAACGTGCCGTCGGGATTGGGCGTGCGCGCCCAGATATGGCCCTTGTCGAGATGGGTGTGCGCATCAACGAATCCGGGCAGCACAAGGCCGCCGCGCAGGTCGATGATCGGCGCATCCTCTGGCGAAGGCGCGCCGGCGCCGAGAGAAGCGATGCGTCCGTCCGCGATGACGATGTCGCCGCGCGCGGCGTCGCCTGTAGCTCTCCCCGAAGCCGTCGCTGTCAGCCAGCCGGCGTTGCGCAGGACATAGCGCGCGGCCCTGGGAATCGCGATGAAGGATTGCATTTCAGTTTTCGCGCCGCACGGCGCTTTCGTGCCACTTGCGCAACAGCAGATGCGACAGGAGCGAAAGCACGAGGAAAATACAGATGCCGGTGAATGAAATCAGCATGAGGGCTGCGAACAGGCGGGGAATATTGAGGCGATACTGGCTTTCCAGAATCCGGTAGGCAAGTCCCGAGCCTTGGCCGCCAGTGCCGGCGGTGAATTCGCCGACGATGGCGCCGATCAGCGACAGGCCGCCGCCGATTTTCAGCCCGGAGAGAAAGTAGGGCAGCGCGGCGCGCAGCTTGAGATACCACAAGGTCTGCCAGCCGCTGGCGCGATAGAGTTCAAACAGGCTGCGCAGATTATGATCGGCGGAGAGAAGGCCGAGCGTGGTGTTCGACAGGATCGGAAAGAAGGCGACGATCCAGGCGCAGAGCAGCACCGCGCTGTTGACGTCGAGATAGATCAGCATCAGCGGCGCGATCGCGATGATCGGCGTCACCTGCAGCACGACGGCGTAGGGATAGAAGGTCAGCTCGATCCATTTCGAGCGTGTGAACAGGATCGCGATGCCGACGCCGCCAACGACAGCGAGAATCAGCGCGAGAAAGGTCGTGCGCAGCGTGACCCACAGCGACGTCGAGAGCGTCGGCCAGTCATTGATGAGCGTCGTGAAGATAAGGCTCGGTCGCGGCAGCTTGTAGAAGGGCGTATCCCACAGCCAGCAGAGATATTCCCAGAGGCCGACGCTCGCGAGCAGCACCGTCACCGGCAGCGCGATCTTGGCGATCTGCTCGATGCGGTTTTCCCGGGCGAAAACGGGAGCGGTGTCGGTCATGACTTGTCTTTCATACGCCAGTCATTCGCCGCCATCGCGGCGATGAGAGCGTCCGACGCAAGACGACACCAGCCAACATATTCGTTCGAGGTGCGGAACTCCTCGCCGCGGGGGTAGGGCGCCTCAACATTGACCTCCTCAACGATGCGGCCGGGTCGCGCCGCCATCACGACGATGCGGTTCGAGAGGTAGACCGATTCGAACACGGAATGGGTGACGAAGATCACGGTGCAGTCGAGCGACGACCACAGATCGAGAAGATCATCGTTGAGCCTGAAACGTGTAATCTCGTCGAGCGCCGCGAAAGGCTCGTCCATCAGCAGCAGCTTCGGCTGCGTCACGAGCGCGCGCGCGATCGAGACGCGCATCTTCATCCCGCCGGAGAGTTCGCGAGGATAGGCGTTGGCGAAGGAGAGCAGGCCGACCCGCGACAGCATCGCTTCGATCTTTGGCCGCGCCTCGCTGCGGCTCTGTCCGCGCAGGCGCAGCGGCAGCCAGACATTGTCGAACACTGTCGCCCAGGGCATCAGCGTCGGCTCCTGGAAGACGAAGCCGATGTCGGCGGAATGCTCTTTCGCTTCGGAGCCGGGCCAGGCGATTTCGCCGGCGCTCGGATCGCCGAGCCCCGCGATCATGCGCAGCGCTGTCGATTTGCCGCATCCGGATGGCCCAAGCAGGCTGACGAATTCACGCGCCCTGATGTCGAGATTGAGATTTTGCACGGCCAGCGTGCCGTTGGAGAATTGCTTCGCCACGCCGCGAAGCGAAACGATCGTTGGACCCGGTGAGACGCGATAGGAACGCGCGGCTTGAGACACGACTTGCGACACGAGAAGGCTCGAAGGATCGAGAAGGCTCGGCGTGATCTTGCGCCCGTCTCCGCGGGCGCGTCACAATGAAGGGCGGCGCGCTGCCGCGCCGCCCGGAACAGAGAAGAATGTCTCAGTTCTTGCGCAGGTCGACGCCGAGGCCCTTGTTGACGAAGCGGGCGTCGAACGTCTTCTTCCAGTCGAGGCCGGCCTTCAGGACGCCCGCCTTCACCATCTTCTCGTAATATTCCTTCACGCGCTCGTCGGTCATCGCGCCGATGCCGAGCTTGATCGTGTCGCCGGAGTCGACGATGCCGAGCTCCTTCATCTTGACGATGGCGTATTCGATCTTGTCGTCGCTCATCTCAGGGTTGTCCTTCTTGATGAGCGCGTTCGCGGCCTTGTTGTCGCCGTAGAGATAATTGTTCCAGCCGATGATCGTCGCCTCGACGAAGCGCTTCGCGACGTCGGGCTTGTCCTTCAGCACCGCGAGCGTCGTCTCGATCGTGGTGGAGTAGGGATCATAGCCGGCGTCGGCAAGGAGGAAGACCTGCGGTTTGAAGCCCGCCGTCTTCTCGATGAGATAGGGCTCGGACGAGAGATAGCCCTGCATCGCGCTCTTCTTGTCGGCGAGGAAAGGCTGGGGATTGAAGGTGTAGGGCTTCACCTGCTCGTCCTTGAAGCCGTAGGCCGCCTTCATCCACTGGTAGTAGGAGGCGAGGCCCTCCTTCGCGACATAGATGCTCGGCAGGTTCTTGAGGTCGGCGAAGCTCTTCAGCCCCTGATCGGGATGCGCCAGCAGCACCTGCGGATCCTTCTGGAAGATCGCCGCAATGGTGACGGTCGGAATGTTCTGATCGACAGCGTTGAAGGCCTGCAGCATGCCGCCCATGTAGAAATCGAGCTTGCCGAGGGTCATCAGCATGCGGTTGTTGGCCGAAGGGCCGCCCGGCACGATGGTGACGTCGAGACCGTACTTCTTGTAGGTGCCGTCGGCGACCGCTTGATAGTAGCCGCCATGCTCGGCCTGGGCGACCCAGTTGGTGCCGAACGTCACCTTGTCCTGCGCGAAGGCGGGCGCCGCGATGCTGGCGAGCGCGATCGCGCCCCCGAATGCGGCTGCGCGCCGGCTGGGCCCTGAGCGAAATGTCATTGGAATCTCCCTGTCATGTCCCGGGCGCCCGCTGCGGCGCAATCCGCGCCCGAAAATCCTTGCCTGACCTTGCCGGATCAGATCGCAAGACTCGTGCCGGAGTCCAGTCGCCCCTATACAGGGTTGCGGGTCTGATCACAGCGTTCAGAGTCCAAAGTCACGCGGTTTTTTCGCCGGCCTTCGCGGCCGGCGCCCACGCACCGGAGCTTGTTCATGAATCGGGCCCTGACGCCGGCGGAGATGCGGCCTCCCTTCGCCAATTACAGCCACGGAATCGAGGTCGCGGTGGGCTCGCGCATGGTGTTCGTATCAGGCCAGCTCGGCGTCGCGCCTGACGGATCGGTTCCCGACGATGTCGGCGCGCAGGCCGACCAATGCTTCGCCAATATCGCGACGATCCTTGGCGCGGCGGGGCTATCACTGAAGGATATCGTCAGGATCAGCGGCTTCGTCACCGATCGCGCCGACATGGCCGCTTACATGGCCGCGCGCGACCGGCATGTGGGATCGCCGCCGCCGGCATCGACGCTGATGATCGTCTCCGGCTTCAACCGGCCGGAATTCAAGGTCGAGATCGAGGTGGTCGCGGCGAAGAAGGACGATGTCTGATCCCGCTCTTCCACGCGGGACCTAGTCGCCGCAGGCGTCTGGCGGCGGCAAGGAGCCCCTCGCCGCGCGGACGCCCCAGAATGCGCCAATAGCCATCAGCACGATTCCGGCCAGCATTCTTCCGCGCGCTGGTCCGTTCAGCTTCGCCCTGGTGTCGTCGTAGGCCAAAAGCGTTCTTCCCTCCGCGGCAGCCTCGTAGATGATGTGCGATGCGGGGTCGACCAGGAAGCGAACCGAGGCGCCGCTTTTGACGCTTTCAAGATCGTTGACCCAAAGATTTGGAGCTGGTCTGTAATGGCGGAACGAGTTCAGCGCGCTCAGGCGGATATCCTGCGTTCGATAATTGCTTATGACGTCGCCATAGCTGCTGTCGATGATTGGGGTTGAGTAGCTTATCGGCGCGGAGTCTTCAGCGATCGACAGTTGCTCTCTGGCGATCGGCAGGCTGAGCCAGCCATAAGCAATGACGCCGAGTCCGATGATGGCGAGAACGATCGAACAGATCAGCACCTTGATTTCGCGATCTGTCGATTGATTATCCATGGAATGAACGCCGTCCCGATCGTCATCGAGCAGCGAAGCATCAGCTTTGGCGGCGTGATGTGTGTTGCAGCACAAGCGCCGCTGCGCGTGTGCAACTCAAAGTAATTCGCGTAGATCACGTTCCCGCATTTTGATTGATTCAATCAAAATGCGGGAACGTGATCGATTCCAAAAGTTTAGAACATGGCTTTTGCGAAAAACCGGTATCCACTTTTTCGCGCCATGCTCTAAGCCGCGCGCACCGAGGTCAGGAAGCGCTCGACCTCGCCGTCGAGGGAAACGGCGCCGCGATCAATCGATTCGGCGACAGTCTGGACGCGGCGGGCGGATTCGGCGGCGCGGCCGGCGAGGTCGCGCAATTGCTGCATGGATTCCGCCCCGCTGCGCGAGCGGCTCGATGCCGATTGCAGATTCATGTTGATCTCGTCGATGCCCTGCTTCTGCTGGGTGATCGCAGTTGCGATGCCGATCGTGTTGTCGACGAGATGCGAGATCGATTTGGCGATCGTATCAAAGGCGTCATGCGCCTCGCCGGCGACCGCGCGCAACTGTTCGATCAGCGCCCTGACATCGCCGGTGGCGTGCTCGGTCTGGGAGGCGAGGCCCTTCACCTCCTGGGCGACCACCGCGAAGCCGCGGCCAGCCTCGCCGGCGCGCGCCGCCTCGATGGTGGCGTTGAGAGACAGGAGATTGGTCTGCATGGCGATGCGCTGGATCAGCCCGATGACGTCGCCGATATCGCTCGCGCTCTGATTGAGCCGGTCCATGATGGTGGTCGCGGCGGCGAGCGTCGTGCTCATCGTCTCGGCGGAGTTGCGCGATTCCTCGGTTCGTGCGGAGACTTCACCGATGCTGTAGGACAGCTCCTCGGTCGCGATCGCGACGCTGGTCACGTCTTCCGTCGCGCCGCCGACCGCCTGCGTCGCGCTGGTCGCCGACGTGACGAAATTCTCGGAAAGCTCGGCGAGACTGTTTGAGGTGGCCGAGAGGTCGCGCACGCCAAGCTGGAAAGTCGCAAGCTCGTTGTTGAACGCGTCCTCGAAAACAGCCACGCGCCTTTCGCGGTCGGCGAGCAGCGCCTCGCGGATTTCGGACTGCGCGATCTGGTCGGCCACCGCCATCTGGCGTTCCGCTGCGTGATCGCGAAACACCGACAGCGCGCGCGCCATCTGGCCGATCTCGTCGCTGCGTTCGAGCCCCTCGATCTCGACGTGATTTTGCCCCTGCTTGATCTCAAGCATGCTGACGCGCAGCGCGTTCAGCGAGTGGCGGATGCTGCGCGCCAGAAGGAGCGCGGCGATGCAAGTGAGGAGGACGGCGAGGGCCGGCAGCGCCCATTCCAGCCATCCCAGCGTCGCTTTCGCCGCCTCCGCCTCCTGCTCCTGCTTGGCGGCGTTCTTGCCTGCCTCCTTGCTGATCTCGGCCAGAGCCGTGGTCAGGCTTTGGGACGCCTCGGTCAGGCGCCAGGCGGACTGATCAAGCTGGCGCGCGATCTCGACCCATTCCCTGAATGCGGCGAGATAGGCGGGCACGAGCCGCCCCGCCATTTCGGCGTCGTCGGGATTCATGGCGGCGGACTTCGCGATTTCGCTGAATTCGGCGGCGCTGCTTTCGAATTCAAAGACCTGCTGGATATTCCGCTGATTCGCATATTGTTGCCCGGCCCTGCGCATGCGCAGGGCCGCAATGGTCATCTTGTAGATTCCAGGGCTGTTGTAGCGCGACAGCGCGTCGGCCATGAAATTCTCCAGCGCGACGCCGGTGACGGTCGCGCGCGCCGAGACGCCGTTCGGCCTGGTCATTTCCCAGCGAACGGCGAGCGCTGCGTCGAGGGCGTCCGCCAGCGCTTTCGCATGCTCCTTGATTGCGCCTGTCCGCGCGCCGAGGGCGCGGTCTGCCGATAGGCGATCGATGCGAGGTCCGAGCGCGGCGAGCTTTTCCTTCATCGTCTCGTCCGCGCCGCGGTTTCTGTCGAGAAGGAAGGTCTGCGTCTCAAGCTCGATAATGCGCGCGTCGTCGCTGAGGTCTTCAGCGAGATGGACGGTGGCGCTGGAGCTCCGCGCCTCCGAGAGCGCACGTTCGGCGTATTCCCGCATGAGGCCGCCTGCGCCCAGGGTCACGATCAGTGCGAGCAAGGGAATGCAGGCCAGTGTCGCCACCCGCATCCGCAAGGACATCCGGTCAAAAAAACGCACGCGGGATTCAAGGCTCCGACTTCCGCCGGACTCTGGCGCCTCGGGGTTGATGCGTCGTTAACCCTCCCGCGCGGAGCGGAAGCCCGGCTATTCGGCCTTCCAGGGGAAGGTCCAGGTCTCCGTGAGCGTGCGCGAGCCGGCCTTCAGGAAGGCGCGGAGATCGGCCATCTGGCCCGGCGGCGCCTCGATATCGACGCCGGCGCGGAATCCTTCCGTCTGCGCATTCGGGATGAGGAAAGTGCGCAGAATCCGGCCATTGCTGATCGAGGGCACGATCTGCACCTGCGACGGATCGGTCTGGTAGTAGGAGAGGTCGCCGCCGGCGAAGTCGACGATGAAACGGCGCTGGCCGGGTCCGGGTTTTTCGGCCGAGCCGAGCGCGCGCGGGCTCGTCTGCCAGGTGTTGATCGCCTTGCCGCCGGGATGAAGCTCGTTGGAATCGAGCAGCGCCGAGATACGATAGCCGAGCGTGATCGTCTGGCCTGCGTCGGGCGCATTCTTCGGCGCCCAGGCGACGACGATATTGTCGTTCGTCTCGTCGCTCGTCGGAATCTCGACGAGATCGACGCGGCCCTCGCCCCAGTCGCCGCGCGGTTCGACCCAGTAGCTCGGGCGCGTCTCGTAGTTGAGATCGAGATCCTGATAATGCTCGAACGTGCGGTCGCGCTGCATCAGGCCGAAGCCGCGCGGATTCACGTCGAAGAAGCTCGACGTCGCCGCCTCGCGCGGATTGCGCAGCGGCCGCCAGATCCATTCGCCGGCGCCGGTGCGCATCAGCAGCCCGTCGGAATCGTGCAGCTCCGGACGATAATCGTCGAAGAAGCGGCGATCATTCTCGCCGGTGAAGAACATCGAGGTGAGAGGCGCGACGCCGATGCGCGGCATGGGCTTGCGCGGAAACAGCGTCATCTGCACGTCGAGCACGGTGTCGCGGCCGGGATAGATCGTGAATTGCCAGGCGCCGGCGCAGGAATCGCTGTCGAGCAGCGCATGCACGATGATCGAATCGTCGTTCTGCTGCGGTTGCTCCACCCAGAATTCGCGGAAGGTCGGAAACTCCTCGGTCTCCTTCGAGCCGGCGCCGATAGCGAGCCCGCGCGCCGACAGGCCATATTTCTGGCCGCGGCCGAGGAAGCGGAAATAACTCGCGCCGAGAAAGGCGATCAGCTCGTCGAACACCTTCGGCTGATTGAGCGGGTAATGCAGACGAAAGCCGGCGAAGCCGAGATTGACCGGCAAGGGCCGCTCGAACTTGTTGCGGCCATAGTCGAACAGGGCGTTGGAATAAGGCACGGGCGCGGCGATGCCGTCGCGCGCGACGTTCACCGTCACCGGTCGCTGAAAGAGAAAGCCCGGATGGAACATCTGCATCCGGAAGCGCGAATCAGGACCAAGCAGCGCGCGCTCCGGGCGGAAGCGGATGTCGCGCCAGGAATCGAAATCGAGCTTCGCGAGGGCATCGGGCAAGGGCTGCGCGCTGCCGTCAAAGGGCCGCGAGGCGAGATCGCGGGCGCGGCGAATCACATCCTCCTGGTTGAAACGCGGCGCCTGGGCCGGCGCGGCTGTCGGCGGCGCAGGCGTCGGAGACTGGGCGGCGGGCGGCGTCTGTGCGAGCGTTGGGGCGGCGGCCGAGGTGGCGACAAGCGCGCCGAGATTTCGCGCAAAGGAGCGGCGGGACTGACTCATCGGAACTGAAAGCAGGGAAGGGGGAGAAGCGGCGACATCATAGCCGCCGCTTGCGTGGATGCCAGATGTTGCGCTGGCGCACCACATGCGACGTCGTGTCCTTGAGCTGGGACAAAAAGCCCTTGCGTGGACGGAACGCTTCCCATATATCGCGCCTGCCCAAATCGCACGTGCCTGTGGCCGCGTGCCGGTCGGTGGACATCCGGACAAGTGGCCGGACGGTCGCCCGGAGCGGGAGCAGATCAGAGGGGTGGATTCCCCCGAGACGACGCTCCCGGCGCGCAAGCGCCGTCTCCGAACCTCGACTGGCAGCCGGAGGCAAAACCGGCGAACCCCGCTCTCCACGGGGGACGCAGCTTAAAGCAACGACGGAGCGGGCTTTTTTGGTCTCAGCCGGGTTCCAAGTCCGGCGAACTAAAGAGGCTTGTCCATCTTGCCTGACGTGCGGACGGGGTCACTCCCTTCCAATCATCGGCAGCATCGTCGGGTGACTTAACCCCGCGGAAGCGTCTCCATCGCGCTCCGTGGCGGGATCGTCGCCCAAGGCTTTGCAGCGGCTTCAATCGAAGGCCGCGACCGTAGGGAGGCGCGCATGACCCAGCGCATCCGGGAATTTCTGCGCACCCGTCGCGAAGACGGCCCTTGCGTCGTCGTCGATCTCGAAGTCGTCCGTGAGAACTATTTCAAGTTCTCGCGCGCGCTGCCTGACACCCGCGTCTTCTACGCGGTGAAGGCCAATCCGGGTCCGGAAATCCTGAAGCTGCTCGCCGATCTCGGCTCCTGCTTCGACTGCGCCTCGGTCGCGGAGATCGAGATGGCGTTCGCCGCCGGCGCGACGGCTGATCGAATCAGCTTCGGCAACACGATCAAGAAGGAGCGCGATGTCGCGCGCGCCTTCGCCATGGGCATCCGCCTGTTCGCCGTCGACTGCGAAGCCGAGGTCGAGAAGATCGCGCGCGTCGCCCAGGGATCGAAGGTGTTCTGCCGCATTCTCTGCGACGGCGCCGGCGCTGACTGGCCGCTGTCGCGCAAATTCGGCTGCGAGCCTGAGATGGCGGTTGGCGTGCTCGAGCATGCGCATCGCAACGGGCTCGAAGCCTATGGCGTGTCGTTCCATGTCGGTTCGCAGCAGGCGAACACGGAGGCGTGGGACAGCGCGCTCGCGTCAGCGGCTGCGATCTTCCGTGAATGCGCCCAACGCGGCATCGGCCTGTCGATGGTCAATCTCGGCGGCGGCTTCCCGACGCGCTATCTCAAGAACGTGCCGGCGGTGAAAGCCTATGGCGAGGGAATCTTCCGCGCGCTGTCGAAGCATTTCGGCAACCGCCTGCCCGAGACGATCATCGAGCCGGGCCGCGGCATGGTCGGCAACGCCGGGATCATCGAATCCGAAGTCGTGCTCGTCTCGAAGAAGAGCGACACGGACGAGGTGCGCTGGGTCTATCTCGACATCGGCAAGTTCGGCGGTCTCGCCGAGACGATGGACGAAGCGATCCGCTATCCCATTCGCACGCCGCATGATGGCGGCAAGACCGCGCCCTGCGTTCTCGCCGGCCCGACCTGCGATTCAGTCGACGTGATGTATGAGAAGACGCCCGTGATGCTGCCGGTGTCGCTCTCGATCGGCGACAAGGTGCTGATCGAGGGAACGGGCGCCTACACCACGACCTATTCGGCTGTGGCGTTCAACGGTTTCCCGCCGCTCCGACAATACGTCATCTGATTTCCGTCGATCTGAACCTCCTGCGTTCAGTCTGAGACTCAAGGCCCGGCGTCGCCGCCGGGCCGACCTCCCGCTCCATCATTTTAAAGTCGACGCCGCCTCGCGAGGCGCGTCGCGAGGGGTCGCACATGATCCGGATCGTTGAAGAAACCTTTGCCGATGTCGGCGCGCGGGAAGCGCTGCTCGATCGCGCCTATGGCGATTCGCGCTTCGCCAAGGTGAGCGAGATTCTGCGCCGCGGCTATCGCCCGGCGGAAGGCCTCGCGCTCATCGCCATGGATGGCGAGGACGTCATCGGCACCGTGCGTCTCTGGAACGTCGCGGCCGGCGGCGTCGAGATGCTGCTACTCGGCCCGCTCGCGGTCGATCCGGCGCGCCAGAGCGAAGGGATTGGCGCAGCGCTCATGCGGCATGCGATCACGCGCGCTCGCGCGCTCGGCCACGGCGCGATCATTCTTGTCGGCGACGCCGCCTATTACGGGCGCTTCGGCTTCTCGACCGGCCTGACCTGGCGTCTTTCAATGCCGGGCCGCGTCGACAGCGAACGCTTCCTCGCGCTCGAATTGCGCAAGGGCGCGCTCTCGAAGGCGGCGGGCGAGATCGTCGCGAGCGGTCGTCCGGCGGTCGAAGCGGACGTCATCCCGTTCGTGATGGCGGGCGCGCCGCGACGGAGCCGAGGCGGGCTTCGATTGAGAGCCGCCTAAGCTTTCAAACAAACCTTTTATCGCCTGCGCCCGCCGCCTCGCGCGGCGGGTTTTCGCGCGTCGTCCGTAAACGGGCGATCCGCGGTTGACGCCGCAAGCCCGATGTCTTGTAGACAAACCGTCACCAGATGCTGGCAGACCCGATCGAAACCAAGAGCCCAACTGGAGGCAGGAATGGCCGAGTGGCCCATCTATCACACCATCACAGGGCCGATCGTCATGATCGGTTTCGGGTCCATCGGCAAAGGCACGCTGCCGCTGATCGAGCGACATTTCAAATATGATCCGAAGCGCTTCGTCGTCATTGACCCCGACGACAGCGACCGCGCGATTCTCGACAAGCATGGCGTCGCCTTCCTGCATCAGGCGGTGACGCGAGAGAATTATCGCGAGCTCCTGAAGCCGCTGCTGACCAAAGGCGGCGGGCAAGGCTTCTGCGTCAATCTTTCTGTCGATACGTCCTCGCTCGCGATCATGGAGTTCTGCCGTGAGATCGGCGCGCTCTATATCGACACTGTCGTTGAGCCGTGGCCGGGATTCTATTTCGACTCGACGCTTGGGCCTGAAGCACGCTCCAACTATGCGCTGCGCGAGACCGTGCTTGAAGCGCGCCGGAAATCGCCGGGCGGTTCGACCGCGATCTCCTGCTGCGGCGCCAATCCCGGCATGGTGTCCTGGTTCGTGAAGCAGGCGCTCGTGAATGTCGCAACCGATCTCGCCATCGACTTCGAGGAGCCCACGACGAAAGAGGGCTGGGCGGAGCTCATGCGCAAGGCCGGCGTGAAGGGGATCCATATCGCCGAGCGCGACACGCAGCGCGCGAAGAAGCCGAAGCCGCGCGATGTTTTCGTCAATACCTGGTCGGTGGAAGGCTTCCTGTCGGAAGGCATGCAGCCGGCCGAGCTCGGCTGGGGCACGCATGAAAAATGGATGCCCGACAACGGCAAGACTCATGCGGCGGGCTGCGGCGCGGCGATCTATCTGCTGCAGCCGGGCGCGAACACGCGCGTGCGCTCCTGGTGCCCGACGCCCGGACCGCAATACGGCTTTCTCGTCACGCACAACGAAGCGATTTCGATCGCCGACTATTTCACCGCGCGCGACGAGAAGGGCGAGGCGATCTATCGTCCGACCTGCCACTACGCCTATCACCCCGCCAACGACGCGGTGCTGTCGCTGCATGAATTGTTCGGCCGCGCCGGCAAGATCCAGGACGAGCATCACATCCTCGCCGAGGACGAGATCGTCGACGGCATCGATGAACTCGGCGTGCTGCTCTACGGCCATGGCAAGAACGCCTACTGGTATGGTTCGCAGCTTTCCGTCGAAGAGACGCGCAAGCTCGCGCCCTATCAGAATGCGACAGCGCTGCAGGTGACGTCGGCGGTGCTCGCCGGCATGGTGTGGGCGCTCGACAACCCCGCGCGCGGCATCACCGAAGCGGACGAGATGGATTATCGCCGCTGCCTCGAAGTGCAGTTGCCCTATCTCGGCCCCGTCATTGGCTCCTACACCGACTGGACGCCGCTGAAGGATCGCCCCGGCTTCTTCCCCGAGGATATCGACGAAAGCGACCCCTGGCAGTTCCGCAATATTCTGGTGAGGTGAAGCGCGAAGCGGGGCTGGTGGCTCCGTTCCGTACTCCATGATAGATTGGAGCCATGCTCTCCGATCAGGTCAGAGAAATCATTGCGGACATAGCCCCCGCTCTTCGCGAGCGGGGCGTGATCGCCATGTATCTTTTTGGTTCGGCCGCAAGAGATGCGGCCGGCGACCAAAGCGATGTCGATCTGTTTCTCGATTATGATCCAGCCGCCCGTTTCAATCTCTTCGATCAGATGAAGATCGAGGAGATGTTGGCGGAGCGTCTCGACCGGAAAGTCGATCTGATGACGCGCGGCGGGCTTCACCCCCTGATCAGGGACAGGGTGATCTCGTCCGCCATTCGCATGCTCTGATGTCGAGGAGGCCGCTGTTCCTTTTCGACATCAAGATCGCGTTTCTTAATCTGAAGCTCAGCAATCGCCGATTGCGACGTCTCGCCGCTAGATGGCCTTGAAGTCCAATAATTTAATTTGAAGGCTGACTTTGTGTTGCGGCGGGAAGGGACGCGATTATTTCTTTCGCATAGCGTCGCATATTCTTTGCCGCCCAAAGCGCCATGAGTATTGCAATAATATACGCGATGGCAGTCATCGCCCAGAGGTCAGAAAAGGCTCGCCCTTCTGCTATCGCTTGCACTACATGACCAAGGTTCTGCATGATTGCTAAGTAGGGGATGAGGACTCCGCCCAGAAGAAGTCCGACACTTAGGTTGTTGTAATAAGTTGCGGTTAGTTTGATTTGCTCAATCTCTGACATTTGGATGGCCGCTCCGCTTATTGATTATATGATCTCTTACAATAAGGGCAGCGGTTCTACAGTTATTAATTCGCTCGCCAGCCCAGCCTTCGGCGCCGCCTGAACATCCGCCCGAAAATCCGCGTCAGTCCCCATCCCGCGAGAAAGCCGCCACCGGCGGCGACCGCGCCTTCCGCCGTTGTCGGCACGGCCGGTTCGAAGTCATCCAGCGTGCGGCGCGCGAGTTCGGAATCGGACTGGCTGATGAAAATGCCAAGGCGCTGGAATGGCCCCGCTTCGCGCAGCGCATCGCGCTCCGCCTCGAGATTTTCAAGCCGGCCAATATGGCCCGCGATGCTTGTCGATTGGCGCTTCTGCAATTCGTCATTGCTCTTCGCCATGCGGTCGAGGGCGTCGCTGCGCGTCAGGCCGGAATTGCGCGCATCGCGCTCGAACGAGCCGACGACGCGGCGCAGTTCATCGATCGCGCCGCCAAGCCGTTGGCGATATTGCTGCGCATATTCCGGAAGCTGCGAGAACAGGATCGCCGTCATGAGGCCGAGCGCCATTCCGAGCGTGCGCGCGAGCATTCGACCTCCCTGCGGCTATGCTCCGCCTATGATATCAAAGCGGCGCGCAATTGTTCCGCGCTCATATCCGCAATCGCGCCATGCGCCTTCACGGCGCGCGTCTTCTTTCCCGGCTCCATGATGAGGATGATGGTTTCAAGCACGGGGCAGGCGGGATCGGCGCATTCGATCTCGTTGATGGAGAGCGCGACATGATCGCCGACGCCGAGCGCCTCGCGGGCGATCGTTTTCATCTTCTCGACTTCGGCGGGATCGCGCCGATCCTTTTTTCCGAAGCCGAAGCGCAGCATTTGAATCAAACCGGCAGCGTGAGCAGCCCGGCCGCGCCCTCGCGCGATCCGAACAGCATGCGACGGCCATTCGCATCCCAGGCGAGCGCGCTGATCGCGCCGCCTTCCTTGCCGGCGGGGCGCACGAGCAATTCCGACGCATCGGTGAGACGACAGAGAAGGATGCAGCCATCGTCATAGCCGGCCGCGACGACAAGCGCCTTGGGATGGAAAGCGACGCTTGTGACTTTCGCCGGCCGCACGCCGCATTCGCGCGGCGGCTTGCCCATCGGCCCCTTCTCGCCCTGGAAGGGCCAGATGATCACGGCGTCGGCGCCGCTGGTCGCGAGCCAGAGACCGTCATGGGACCAACTCATCGAGCGCGTCTTTCCGGGATAGCCCGACATGCGCATGTGCTGCTTCTCGGGAAGGCCCCAGCCATGGAGCTGGTTCTCCTGCATGGATGTGACCACGAAGCGGCCGTTCGGCGACCACATGATGTCGAGATGCGAGCCCTTCCATTCCAGCAGATCGGGCTTCGCGTCGGTGTTGGGAAACCAGAGCGAGGCGCCATTGTTGTGCGCGACGCCGAGGCGATAGCCCTTCGGCGCGAAGACGAGACCGCGCACGGAAGAGGGTGGCGCCCATTGCTTGATCTTGCCCTTGCCGTCGCGCGCCTTCACCGAGCGGCCGGCCGACCAGGCGATCGCGCCGTCGCCATTCGTCGCGACCGCGTCGATCCATTTGCTTTTTTCGTCGGCGATTTCGTTCGCTTCGCCTTTCGCTGACGTCGCGACGACGCGGCCATCATCGCCGCCTGTCACCAGCGACTTTCCATCGCTCGCAAAGCTCAGCAGACCGGCGTCGGGATGGGCCGCGACATCTGATATCGCGCCTTCCGCGTCGCGCAGCAGCACGCGGCCGTCAGCCAGCGCAAGCGCGCCGACATCGCCGAGAAAGGCCGCGCCGACGACATGCGCGCTGGCCTCGATGGCCTCGACGTTCTTCGTCAGCGATTCAGGCGGGCGCGTGGGAATGGTGGTGGACATAGCGCGCTACTACACATGCCGCGTCGCGCGAGGCAACGCGGCCAGACGGATCTGCGGCGCCTAAGCCGCCGTCGCCATGAAGCCGTCCTCGATCGCCTTGCGGTCGAGCTTGCGGCCGATGAACACGATCTTCGATTCCCGCGTTTCCTCCGGCTTCCAGTCGCGCTGGAGGTCGCCGTCGAGAATCATATGCACGCCCTGGAAGACGAAGCGCTTCGGCTCGTTCTTGAAGGCGAGGATGCCCTTGCAGCGCAGGATGTTCGGGCCTTCGCGTTGGGTCAGATCCTGAACCCAGGGCATGAACTTCTCGGGATCAACGTCGCCTTGAATGCGGAAGGAGACCGACTGCATCTCCTCGTCGTGATGATGGTGATGGCCTTCCTCAAGAAAGTCCGGCTCGATGTCGAGGATGCGGTCGAGATCGAAGGCGTTGCGATCCATCACATCGGCGATAGAGACTGAAGCGCGCTGCGTCCGATGCAATTTCGCATAAGGATTGATGGCGCGGATCTGCGCCTCGACGTCCTTCAATTCGGCTTCGGAGACGAGGTCGGTCTTGTTGAGAATCAGCACGTCGGCGAAGGCGATCTGGTTCTTCGCCTCCGGCGCGTCTTTCAGACGATCCTTCAGCCATTTCGCGTCGACGACGGTCACCACGGCGTCGAGACGCGTCATGTCCTGCACGTCCTGATCGACGAAGAAGGTCTGCGCCACAGGCGCAGGATCGGCGAGGCCGGTCGTTTCGACGATGATCGCGTCGAACTTGCCCTTGCGCTTCATCAGCCCCTCGATGATGCGGATCAGGTCGCCGCGCACCGTGCAGCAGATGCAGCCATTGTTCATCTCGAACACTTCTTCGTCGGCGTCGACGACGAGGTCGTTGTCGATGCCGATCTCGCCGAATTCATTGACGATGACGGCGAATTTCTTCCCGTGCGGCTCGGTGAGGATGCGGTTGAGGAGCGTCGTCTTGCCGGCGCCGAGATAGCCGGTGAGCACGGTGACGGGAATTTTTTCGGACATTGCGTCGGTCTCCGCTGCGCGCCGTCTCCCAGAACTGTCATGGCCGGGCTTGACCCGGCCATCCACGCTTCGATCCTGAAGACTGGATCGCCGGGTCAGGCCCGGCGATGACGGCAAGGGAGGCGCAAATTCTTCGCCCCTCAAATGGCCTCACGCGCCGCCGGGCGCAAGCGCCGACACGAACTCCCTGATGTTGTTGCGCATCAGGTCGACATAGGTGCCAGCGGGGCCGTCCGGAGGCGACAGGGCGTCGGAGAACAGCGAGCCGCCGATCTTCGCGCCGGTCTCGCGGGCGATCTGCTCGGCGAGGCGCTTGTCCTGGATGTTCTCCATGAACACGGCCGGGATTTTCTCCGCCTTCACCTGCCGGATGATGCGCGCGACATCCTTCGCCGACGCCTCGGCCTCGGTTGAGACGCCCTTCGGCGCGATGAACTGCATGCCATAAGCCTTGCCGAAATAGCCGAAGGCGTCGTGCGAGGTGATGATCTTGCGGTTGGCGGCGGGAATCTTCGCGATAGCCGCCTTCACGTCAGTTTCGAGGCCGTCGAGCGTCTTGAGATAGGCTGTGGCGTTCGCCTCGTAGGTCGCCTTGCCCTGGGGATCGGCGGCGGCGAGCCCGTCGCGGATATTCGCGACATAGAGCTTCACATTGCCGATGTCCTGGAAGGCGTGCGGATCATAGCCGCCGTGATCGTGGTCATGGTCATGATCATCCTTGGCCTGAAGCGGCTTCACGCCCTTGGTCGCGACGATGAGCGCCGCCTTCGAGCCCGAGGATTTCACCAGCCGGTCCATCCAGCCCTCGAATTTCAGGCCATTGACGAAGACGAGTTTGGCGTCGGCGAGCGATTTCGCGTCCGCCGGGGTTGGCGAATAGACATGGGTGTCGCCGTTAGGGCCGACGAGCGTCGTGATGTCGAGCCGTTCGCCCCCAACCTGCTTCACGAGGTCGCCGAGGATCGAGAAGCTGGCGACCACTTTCAGTTTTTCGGCCTGCGCCAGCGCCGGTCCCGCCGCGGCGGTCAAAGCGAGGCCAATTGCAGATGCTATAACATAACGTCTTGAGGGCATCGGGCGGTCTCCGGTGGGAACAGATCAGGCGGCGTAGTGCCGGCGGGGAACGAGATTGCTGAGGATGCCGCCGGCGGGGCCGACCGCCAGCGACACGGCATAGACCGCGCCGGCCCAGAGGATGATCGCGGGGCCGGCCGGCAGGCTGAAATGATAGGACGTCAGCAGGCCGCCGACGCTGGACATAACGCCCGTCAGCATGGCGACGCCGATCATGATCGTGATGTCGGCGCTCCAGAGACGCGCGGTCGCGGCCGGCAGCATCATCACGCCGACAGCGAGCAGCGTGCCGAGCGCATGGAAGCCGCCGACGAGATTGAGCACGACGAGGCCGAGGAAGGAGAGATGCGCATAGGGGCCGGCGCGGCTGACCGAGCGCAGGAATCCGGGATCAACGCATTCGAGCGTCAGCGGGCGATAGAGCAGGGCGAGCGCGGCCAGCGTCACGCTGGAAATGCCGGCGAGAAGGAACAGCGCGTCATCATCGAGCGCGAGCACGCTGCCGAACAGCACATGCAGGAGATCGATGTTCGATCCCTTGGCCGAGACGAGCGTCACGCCAAGCGCAAGCGAGACGAGATAGAAGGCCGCCATGGTCGCGTCCTCGCGCAGGCTCGTGGCGCGCGACACGATGCCGGCGAGAATCGCGACCGCCATGCCCGCTGCGAGACCGCCAAGCGTCATCGCAGTGAGCGAGAGGCCGGCGAAGAGATAGCCCACAGCCGCGCCGGGAAGAATCGCATGCGCCATCGCGTCGCCGGTGAGGCTCATGCGGCGCAGCATGAGGAACACGCCAATCGGCGCGCCTGAGAGAGCAAGCGCGATCGCGCCGACAAGCGCGCGGCGCATGAAGGCGAATTCAATGAAGGGGGAGATCAGCGCGTCATACATCGTTCGTCGAGCGCCGCAGAACCAAAGAAGTCGTCATCCCGGACGCAGCGCAGCGTGAAACGATGCGCTGCTGATCCGGGACCGCGCGCCGATGGAGGCTCTTCCTGCAAAAGGTCCCGCGTCTGCACCGCATCGTTTCACGCTGCGGCGCGCGCGGGATGACGAACGCGTTGAAGGCGAACATCTCGAGTCACGCCGCCCCGCGTTCGCAGAACGGCGCGTCGCGATCATAGGCTTCGATCATGCGACGGGCTTTCAGCAGATTTTCAGGAGTCAGCACCTTGTCGGTCGCGCCCCATTCGATCGGCTCGCGCGCGATCAGCAGCGTTTCGGGAAAAGCGCGGCGCACGACATCGAGATCATGCAGTACGGCGACGACCGTGCGCTCCTCGTGATGCCAGCGGCGCACGAGATCGAGGAGATCGGCGGCGGTCTTCTCGTCGATCGCGGTGAAGGGCTCATCGAGCAGGATGATGCGCGCATCCTGCAGCAGCAGGCGGGCAAAGAGCGCGCGCTGCATCTGGCCGCCGGAGAGCGCGCCGATCGGCCGCTTTTCGAAGCCGGTCAAACCAACCGCGCCGATCGCTTCATCGATCCTGGTGCGCGCCGCGCGGCCGACGCCGCCGAATGAGCCGCAACGCGCCCACAGGCCCATGGCGACGAGATCATAAACGGGCAGCGGGAAGGAGCGGTCGACATCGGCCGCCTGCGGCAGCCAGGCGACGCCATCCCTGATGTCGGCGCTGAGTTCGATCTTGCCCTCGAGCGGCTTCAGCCCGCCGACCACGCCCTTGAGCAAAGTCGATTTGCCGGCGCCGTTCGGACCGACGATTGCGGTGAGCGAACCTTGCGCGATCGCGCCGCGCAGGTGATGCACGGCGGCGCGCCTGCCATAGCCGAGGGTGAGATTGTCGAAGCGGATCGCGGCGGTCATGGGATCACCTGATCGCCCAGGCGACCGCCGCCCAGAGCGCCGCAATGGCGACGCCGGCGCCCGCCAGCCGCTCCCAGGCGGCGAGCCTGAGGAGAGATAAGGTCGGCTGCTGCGCGATGGCGCGACGAGGTTCGGGGCCGGTCTGCATTTGTTACTATATAACAGAAGCAGCCCCGGCCCGCCAAGGCTTCCAGATCGATCCTGCAGAGGCGAAAGGCCGCAGAGGCGTGGGGTAGCAGCGGTCTAGGAATTTCGTCTCAGCGGGCCGCCAGGGCCCGGCAAACGGCCATCAGAAGGGATGGTATTGGTAGAGCCAGCTCTCGGTCAGGACCTCGGCTCCGGTTCTCAGAAACAGTCGCATCTCGACCGGTTCGTGCCCGTCGACGGTCAAGTCGAACTGGGCCCGCCAGTGGCCCGGCACGTCATTCGGCACCGCCTCGGTGAAGACGTAGGAGAAGGTCCCGCGCGAGGCCCACAGCACGGCCTCGGGCTTCACGCCGAAGGGAATGTGTTCGAGCGGGCCGCCCTTGAACTCGACCATGAATTTCCTGACGCCCTTTGGCCGGGGCAGGCCGGGCTGGCCGCCATTGCCGAGGCGCGTCGCGACGCAGCGCGCCAAGGGCGTCGGATAGGGTTCGTCCGCGAGCCAGTGCAGCCGGTAATGCAGATGAGCAGACGAGCCCGCCTGCGTCGGCTCCGCCGGCTGCCAGAGCGCGACGATGTTGTCGTGAATCTCATCGTCGGTCGGAATTTCGATGAGCTGCACCGCGCCGCGGCCCCAGTCGCCGATCGGCTCCACCCAGAGGCTCGGGCGACGCTCATAGGCGACGCCGTCGAGATAATGATCGACGGCGCGATCACGCTGCAGAAGTCCGAAGCCGCGCGGATTCACGTCGGCGAAAGACGACGCCATGGTGCGCGGCGGATTATTGAGCGGGCGCCAGATGCGCTCGCCTGCGCCGGTCCAGAGCGCGAGCCCGTCGCTGTCATGCACTTCGGGACGCCAGTCGACGGCGGTCGATTTTACCGTCTCGGAATACCAGAACATCGATGTCAGCGGCGCCAAGCCGAAGCGCGCGACAGGCTTGCGCAGAAACAGATGTTTCTCGATGTCCATGACGACGCCCTTGCCGCGCGTCATGATGAATTTGTATGCGCCGGCGAGGCTTGGCCCATTGAGCAAGGCATAGACGACTGCTTCGGCGCCATCGTCCTTCGGCGTCTCGATATAGACATGCGTGAAATCAGGAAATTCCTCGGCTGCGCCGCCAATCGCGGGATCGATGGCGACGCCGCGCGCGGAGAGGCCATACTGGAAGAGCTCGCCGATGGCGCGGAAATAGGACGCGCCGAGAAACGCGACCCAGTCGTTCTTCGCCCAGTCGAGCGGCTTGCCTTCGCGGCCGATCGTTGCGTTGTCGCGGCTCTCCTGGAAGCGGAAGCCGGCGAAGCCCGCATTGGCAGGCAATTTCCGCGCGATGGAATCCGCGGGCATATCGAAGAGGTCGGCGCTGTAGAGCAGCTCGCGCGCCTGACCCCCTTCGACCTGATGCATGCGCACCGGCTTCTGAAAATACTGGCCGAGATGGAAGAAGGTGACGGGATAGCGGCCGGGCCCCTTGGCGAACAGCGCCATCGAAGGCTTGTAGCGGATCTTGCCGTGGGTCTCGTAGTCGATCTTGCGCAGGATGTCGGCGGCGAGCGCCGGCGGCGCCTCGTAAGGCTTCTTCGCGAGATCGCGGGCATGGGCCTGCAACGCCTCGAACGAGAAGGCCTGACCGGGACCGAAGGCGAGCTTGGCGTCCGGCTGCGCCTCAACGGCGGCGGGAAGCGTCATCAGGGCGGTCGCGCCAAGGAGGGTTCGTCGATCGATCATCGCGAGATGCAAGGGGCCAAGGGGCGCGGAAACTGGTGGCGGATGGGCGGGCTGTCAATTCGGGGCGGCCGCAGAACAACACCAACAGAGCGAAATCGTTCTTTTTGCGACGCGGCCGCAGCCTCCGGCGGCGGGGCGACCGGGGTCGTGAAACAGCGCCGACAGCGCCGACTCAGTGCTTGATCGGTTCGACCGAGAGCGCGCGGCGGGCGAAGATGTAGAGGCCGTAGGCCGCGATCAGGCAGAAAACAGCCATCAGCACATGGCCGACGAGATCGCCAAGCTGGAACAGACCGGCGGTGGCCCAGCCGGCGGCGAGCGCCGCGCCGAACAGCTCGACGCCGACGAGCACGAGAATGCTGACGATCGTGATCAGGCTGCGGACGTGAATCGTGCCTTGCTTCGCCATGGTCCCTTGAGGCCGCGTTGTTTTCGCCGGGAACGCCCTATAACGGGGGAGGCGGCCCGGCAAGCCGGCCGGAACGTCAAGCCTAACGCGTCCGAGATCATCAGTGCCCGAGACCCCCGTCTTTTCCAAAGCGGCCATCGCCGCGCCCCACTCGCTGGCTTCCGAGGCCGGCCGCGCGGTGCTGGCGGAAGGCGGCAATGCGATCGAGGCCATGGTCGCGATGGCTGCGACGATCGCCGTCGTCTATCCCCACATGAACGCGATCGGCGGCGACGGCTTCTGGCTCATTCACGAACCCGGTGGGCGCGTGCGGGCGATCGAGGCCTGCGGCTTCGCAGGTAGCCGCGCCACGATCGAGCGCTACCGCGCGTTCGGCTATGAGGCGATCCCGCCGCGCGGGCCGCATGCGGCGTTGACCGTTCCCGGCGCGATCGGTGGCTGGGCCGCCGCGCTTTCGTTGGCGAAGGAGCATGGCGGGCGCCTGCCGCTTTCGATCCTGCTTGGCGACGCCATTCGCCATGGACGTGAAGGCTATGTCGTCTCCGCGAGCGAAGGCCGCGACGAGGCGAAGGAGATCGCGCTGATCAAACAGGCGCCGGGTTTTCTTGAAACTTATTATTTCAATGGCGAGCGGCCGAAGGGAGGCGAAAAGCGCAAGGTCGAGCCGTTGGCGGCCACGCTCGATCATCTCGCGCAAGCGGGCCTCGATGATTTCTATCGCGGCGATGTCGGGCGCGAGATCGCGGCGGATTGCGAGCGCATCGGCAGCCCGGTGACGCGCGCCGATCTCGAACGCTACCGCGCCGCGTTGCGCGATCCGCTGTCGCTCAAGATCAAGGGCGCGACGCTCTACAATTGCCCACCGCCGACGCAAGGGATCGCGTCGCTCGTGATCCTCGGCCTGTTCGCGCGCCTGAATGTGCGCGAGGCCGACGGCTTCGACTATTTCCACGGCCTTGTCGAATCGACGAAGCGCGGCCTGCGCCTGCGCGATCAGATCGTCACCGATTTCGATCGCCTGAAGCGCAATCCCGCCGATTTTCTCTCCGCAGCATGGCTCGACAAGCAGGCGGCGCAGATTTCGATGACGTCATCAGCGCCGTTTCCGATGCCGCCGGATCGCGGCGATACGGTGTGGATGGGCGCGATCGATGGAAACGGCCTCGCCGTGTCCTACATCCAGTCGGTCTACTGGGAATATGGCTCGGGCTGCGTGCTGCCGAAAACCGGCGTGCTCCTGCAGAATCGCGGCGCGGCGTTTTCGCTCGATGCGAACGCGCTCAATCCGCTTGAGCCCGGACGGCGGCCGATCCACACGCTCAATCCGCCGCTCGCGGTGATGGATGACGGGCGCGTCTGCGTTTATGGCGCGATGGGCGGCGACGGGCAGCCGCAATTCCAGGCGCAGGTGTTTTCGCGCTGGGCGATGTATGGCCGTTCGCCGGCGGAAGCGGTCGACGCGCCGCGCTATCTCCTCGGCAAGACCTGGGGCTCGGCCAATCTCTCGCTGAAGCTGGAATCGCGCGTCGATGAAAATGTCGCGCGGAGGCTGGAATCAGTCGGGCAGATCGTCGAGAGGAGAGCAGAGCCCTACGCCGATGATTTCGGCCATGCCGGCATGGTGGTGAAGCATGCGAAGGGGCATGTGGAAGCCGTGCATGATCCACGCTCGGATGGCGGCGGCGCGGGGATATAGCGCGAGTTATTGCGCTCGTTCTCGCCTTCGCAAAGCCTTCGGCTTGCTTCGGCGTCGCAAGTCGCTCGCGATTCTTTCGCTGGGCCCCGGACACGGTTCCGCTTCACTTCGTTTCGCTTCACCGTTCCGGGGACGATGACAGCTTCATTGTGTCAGATTGATGCTCTCTCCGTCCCCGGATTCAAGCAGCGAGGCGACAAGCCGAGCGGAATGAAGTCCGGGGCCCAGCAAAAAACTTCGCGAAGCGACCTTATTTGTTGAACGTCGTCGCGCTGCTCGCTGACGAGATCATCATGTTGTAGTCGTTCACCAGCCAGGTGAGATCGTTCGACACGTTGGCGCGGCGCGCGTCGCCCTTAGAGCGATCGAGCTTCTGGCGGAATTCGCGCAGCTTTCCGAGATAGGAGCGCGGCTGGGATTCGAACACGAAGAACTGGTTCGGATTGGCCTGCGAATATTCGTCCATGCCCTTCACCGCCGCGCTGTAGGCGGCGAGCGCCTTGTCGAAGACGGGGAGATCGACGACGGGATTCGCATTCGTCGGCAGCAGGTCGACCATCTGGCGCGCATAGATCATCACGTTGCGCACATGCCAGCGCGCTCGTTTGCCGTCGCGCGCCTCGATGTCGGCGAGCTCGCGGCGATCGAGATCGGCCTTGATCGCAGCCATCTCGCGATCGAGTTCGCCGCGCGCGACAATGAAAGTTTCGGCCGCGGGCGCCATCTTGGCGTGGATCTCTTTGCCCTCCGCCATCTTGTCGGCCATGTAATCCTTGCGCTCGTAATAACCTTCCGCGCGCGCGATGAGCGGCGCGAGATTGTTGTAGGCGTCGATATAGCGATTCATCGCCGCATCGAGCGACGGCAGCGACGGCGGCTGTTCGGCGGCGGCCTTCGCCTTGGCGATCTCGTCGCGCACGTCATAGAGGCTGTAGAGGCCGTAGATGATGCGTTCGCGTCCGGTCGGGCCGGTCTTCACATTGACCCAGCTCGTATAGCGGTTCCAGGAATCGACGGCGCGCAGCGTGCGATTCATCAGGCCGATATAGGCGTTGTTCTTGCGGATCAGCGCCTGCAGATCGCTGTCCTGGGGTTTCGGCGCGGGCTGCTGCGCCGACGCGGCCAAAGGCGCGAGCGCGCACAGAACGATGAATGCGAGCCTCGTCACTCCGCGCATGGGCGCCTCTCCCGTCAGCGAGAAGGGATGCCGCCTTGTCGCGACCGCAGCCCGTGATAGGCTGTGCGCTGTCGCACATCCACGGTTCACTCTGACATGGCTTCAGCCTGTTGCGCCACGGGCGGCGGTCCCGCCGCTGCTGATGATGACACTATGACGCGGCGCGTGCGCGCGATCGAAAGCCTGCTCGTCGAGAAAGGCTATGTCGATCCGACCGCGCTCGACGCGATCATCGACACCTACGAGCATCGCGTCGGACCGCGCAATGGCGCGCGCGTCGTCGCCCGCGCCTGGACGGACTCCGGCTATCGCCATCGTCTCTTCACCGATGCGACAAGCGCGATCGCGGAGCTCGGTTATAGCGGCCGGCAGGGCGAGCATATGGTCGCGGTCGCGAACGCGTCCGACGTGCATCATCTCGTCGTCTGCACCCTCTGCTCCTGTTATCCTTGGTCGGTGCTTGGCCTGCCGCCGGTCTGGTACAAGGCGGCGCCCTATCGTTCGCGCGCCGTCATGGACCCGCGCGGCGTGCTCGCCGAATTCGGCGTTACGCTGCCAAAGGACACGCAGATCCGTGTGTGGGATTCGACGGCGGAGCTGCGCTATCTCGTGATCCCGATGCGGCCTCAGGGAACCGAAGGCTGGAGCGAGGAGAAGCTCGCCTCGCTCGTCACGCGCGACAGCATGATCGGCACCGGGCTCGCGCTTTCGCCTGAGAAGGTCGCGGCATGAACGGCGCGCAGGATCTTGGCGGGATGATGGGCTTCGGCCCCGTCGCTCCGGAAAAGGACGAGCCCTATTTCCACGCGGAATGGGAGAAGCGCGCCATGGCCGCCGTCATCGCCATGGGCGCGACCGGGCAATGGACGATCGACGCCAGCCGCCATGCGCGCGAGACGCTGCATCCGACCGAATATCTCGCGAAGAGCTATTACGACGTCTGGATCACCGCCTTGGAGCGGCTGATGGCGGAGCGCGGTCTCGCGACATCTGAGGAAATCGCAAAGGGCGCGATGAACCAGCCTGCGAAGTCCGTAGCGCGCGTTCTTAAAGGCCGCGACGTCGCGGCGGCGCTGGCGAAGGGGACGTCCTGCGCGCGCGAAATCGCCACGCCGGCGCGATTCAAGGTCGGTGATCGCGTGCGCACGATCGTCGAGAATCCCGCGCATCACACGCGCCTGCCGCGCTACGCCCGCGGCAAGACAGGCGTGATCGAGATGGCGCACGGCGCCTATGTTTTCCCCGACACGAATGCGCATGGCGGCGGCGAGCAGCCGCAGCATGTCTATTCCGTCGCCTTCACCGGACCCGAATTGTGGGGCCGCGGCGCCGATCCTGATGTGGTCACGTCGATCGACGCGTGGGAATCCTATCTTGAGCCCGCCTGAGGAGCCGCAGTTCCGCGCGCCGTGGGAGGCGCAGGCGTTCGCGATCGTCGAGCATCTCAAGCAGCGCGGGCTGATTTCAGCGCAGGAATGGGCGAATGCGCTCGGCGCCGCGATCCGCGCGGCGCAGGCCAAAGGCGATCCCGACACCGGCGAGACCTATTATCGTCACTGGCTCGCGGCGCTGGAGACGATCCTGCACGAGAAGAATCTCACGAGCTATGTCGCGGTGGAGGCGCGCGACGCGTCGCTCGCCGCGGCGCCGGAGCATGGGAGATCGAGTGGCGCTCCGCCGTCCCCGGAACGGTGCAGCGAAACGAAGTGAAGCGGCCCGGCTACGCCGTAGCGAAGCCGCTACGGCTTCGCCGAGGCGAGAACCGTGTCCGGGGTCCAGCGAATAGCTCGCGAGCGGAGCGAGCACGATAATTATTCAAAGAAAATGCGCACCTGCGGCGCAATTGTTTCGCTGGGCCCCGGACTTCATTCCGCTCGCTTGCGCTCGCTACATGAATCCGGGGACGAAGAGGCGCGTGATAATCGGAGCGTGGTGATTGTCAGTCCGGAGTAGTGCTGAAATCAGCTTCCCTGACCGCCGGCCCAGAGACCGAGCGCCAGCGCCGCGCCGGCGATGAGGATCAGCGCCGCAACGAAGACTTCGCCTGATGCGACGATGTAGAGGCCCGTGCGGCCGCGGCCGGACGCAAATTTCAGCGCCGCCTGCTTGAAGAAGACGGAGAGCGTGGCGAGCGCCGACGTGGTCAGCGCGGTGCCAAGCGACATGGCGACCACGCCAATCAGTCCCGCGCCGAACATCTTCTGCGACAGCGCGAAGACGAGCAGGATGATGGCGCCAGAGCAGGGCCGCAGTCCCGCGGCGAAGACGGTGGCGAGCCAGCCGCGCCACGACGTCGCGCCGTCGAGAATCTCTGGCGGCGGCGCATGCATGTGGCCGCAATCCTCGCCATCGATCGCGACGCTTCCCGCAGGCGCCGCGAGAAGCGCGAAGCGTCGCGACTTCGTCCAGAGCAGCCAGGCGCCCAGCGCCGCCATGGCCGCGAAGCTCGCGATCTCGATGACGTTCGTCGCCTGATTCATCTCGCGCGCGGTGGCGCCGAGCGCGACGCTCATCACGCCGACGAGCGCGATGGCGACGACGGCTTGCAGGATCGCGGCGGTGAAGGAGATGGCGACGCCGCGCGCCAGCGCGCGCTCATTGGCGATGATGTAGCCGGCGACGACGGCCTTGCCATGGCCGGGACCGGCGGCGTGGAACACGCCATAGAGAAAGCCGATCCAGAGCAGTCCGGTTTCGCCGTCGCCGCCGTCGCGGATCGCCGCAAGCGCGCCGGTGAGCGCGCGATAGAACTGCGCCTGCCATGACAATATCCAGGCGGCGATAGGGCCTGTCACCGGCGCCATTTCCTGCGGCGAGACGCCGAACGGCGTGCGCGCCGGCGGTCGCGGCGGCGGTGAGCCGGCGATGAAATAGAAGGAGGCAGAAATGATCGCAAGCGCGACGATGAGCGCCGCCGCCGCGATCAGAATCGCGCGCCATGTCACGCGCGAAGTCGATGGAGCGGGCGACGGGGCCGCGAGATCAGTCATGGGTTCGCCCTCACGGACAGGCGGCGACAGCGCGGCCGGAGAATTGCGCGCCGAAATCCGTGCCCTGCGGCAGCGACATCCAGAAGCTCTCGGATTTCGCCGAGCCGTCGTCGATCGCCTTCGGCTTCTGGAACGAGACGGTGCAGCCCTTCGGCGCATCCTTCAACGTGATGGGGCTGTCGCCCTGCGCCAGTACGAAGGCGATGAAATAGTTCGGGTCATAGACCTCGATCGAGAACACGCGGCCCGGCATGGGCGTCTTCAGCGGCAGCACGAAATACATGGTGAGCTGCTTGCCGTCCGACTCCATGTAGTAATCAGTGGGAGGCGCCACCTCGATCGGCTTTCCGTTCGCCTTGGCGACGGTGAAGTAATTCGATTCCGTCAGCGACTCGACATTCTCCTTCGCCAGCCCGCTCAATTCCTCGCGTGACAGCTTGCCGTCCTTGTTGGTGTCGAGGCCCTGCGAGAGATATGACGAGAAGCCTTCGTCGAAGGTCCAGGCGTGGCGGACGCCGCTGATCTTGCCTTCGGCGTTGTAGATGATCTCTGCGCGAGCCACGATCCAGACATGGGGATGAGCAAAGGCCGGGGATGCGCCCAGCCACAGGGCGCACGCGCACAGAAAGAAACCTAGCCAGCCTCGCTGGACGGAAAATCGTCGTCTCTGTCCAATCACGCGAGAAGTCCGTCCGAATGGCGCTGCGCCGCAGCACCCGTCTCCTTGGAATCGAAGGCGAAAGCAAGGCGGGCGGTTGACGCGCCATTCGATATATGTCAGTAGTGCTGACCTATTTGAAGAGGCTGTCCCATCCTATCTTAGGGATGGGAATCGATGGTCGCCTTTATCCAGGGCGACGGAGGACTTCGATGACGAACGCCCCGCTCCACACGGTTCATCTCGACGACAAATACGATCTCACGAAGAAGCGCGTGTTTCTGACGGGCACGCAGGCGGTCGTGCGCCTGATGATGATGCAACAGGAGCGCGACAAGCGCGCCGGTCTCAACACCGGCGGCTTCGTCTCGGGCTATCGCGGCTCGCCGCTCGGCGGGCTCGACCAGCAGTTCATCCGCGCGCGGAAACTGCTCGAACCTCGCAACATCGTGTTCAAGCCGGGCCTCAACGAAGAGCTTGCGGCGACGGCGCTGTGGGGCAGCCAGCAGGCGACCATGCGCGGCGAAGGCGCGGTCGATGGGGTCTTCGGCGTCTGGTACGGCAAGGGCCCCGGCGTCGACCGCTGCTCCGACGTGTTCCGCCACGCCAATCTCGCCGGCACGGACCGCCATGGCGGCGTGATCGCCATGATGGGCGATGATCACACGGCGGAATCCTCGACCACGGCGCATCAGTCGGAATTCTCCTTCGTCGATGTGATGATCCCGATCCTCAATCCCGCCGGCGTGCAGGAGATTCTGGATTACGGCCTCTATGGCTTCGCCATGAGCCGCTATTGCGGCAGCTGGACGGCGATGAAGCTGGTCAAGGACAATGTGGAATCGACGGCGTCCGTCGATGGTTCGCTTGATCGCGTGAAGATCATCATTCCCGGCGACGACGAATTCCAGATGCCGCAAGGCGGCCTCAATATTCGCGCGAGCGACGTGGTCGCGATGCTGGAGCAGGAAGCGCGGCTGCAGGAATACAAGCGCGATGCGATGCTCGCTTTCATCCGCGCCAACAAGATCAATCATCTCGTGACGCATGGCGGCAAGAATCCGCGCATCGGAATCATCACGACGGGCAAGAGCTATCTCGATCTCCGGCAGGCGTGGGACGATCTCGGCATCGACGAGGTGCGCGCGAATGATCTCGGCATCCGCGTCTACAAGGTCGGCTGCCCCTGGCCGCTCAGCCGTCGCGAGCTGATGGAGTTCGCGACGGGCCTCGACATGATCATGGTGGTCGAGGAGAAGCGCTCACTCATCGAAGTGCAGGTGCGCGAGGAGCTTTACGGCACCGGCGTCGAGCCCATCGTCGTCGGCAAGAAGGACGAGCAGGGCCAGTGGCTCTTCCCGGTGAAGGGTGCGCTCGATCCGAACGACATCGGCGTCGCTCTCGGCGAACGCATCCTGAAATACACGCCGTCGAACGAGATCGCGGCGCGCGTCGACAAGCTGCGTCAGGCGCAGAAGCGTCTCGCCGAGACGCAGGACGCGGCGCAGCGCACGCCCTATTTCTGCTCGGGCTGCCCGCACAACACCTCGACGAAAATTCCCGAGGGATCGCGCGCCTATGCCGGCATCGGCTGCCATTTCATGGTGCAGTGGATGGATCGTGATACGGTCGGCTTCACGGCGATGGGCGGCGAGGGTGCCAATTGGGTCGGCGAGCAGTGGTTCTCGAAGCGGGGCCACATCTTCCAGAATCTTGGCGACGGCACCTACAGCCATTCCGGTTCGCTCGCGATCCGCTTCGCCATCGCGAGCGGCGCGAACATGACCTACAAGATCCTGTTCAACGACGCTGTCGCGATGACCGGCGGGCAGGCGCTCGACAACAATCTGACCCCGCAGATGATCGCCAACCAGATCGCGGCCGAGGGCGTAAAGAAGATTGCGGTCGTCACCGACGAGCCGTGGAAATATGACGGCTCGCACGGCTCGTTCCCGACCGGCGTCACGGTTCATCATCGTGACGAATTGATCGCGGTGCAGAAGGAGCTTGCCGAGACGAAGGGCGTCACGGCGATGATCTATGACCAGACCTGCGCCGCCGAGAAACGCCGGCGCCGCAAGCGCGGCGAATTCCCCGATCCCGACAAACGTGTGATCATCAACGAGCTGGTCTGCGAAGGCTGCGGCGATTGCGGCGTGCAGTCGAACTGCGTCTCGGTGCAGCCGCTCGACACCGAATTCGGCCGCAAGCGGCAGATCGACCAGTCGAACTGCAACAAGGATTTCTCCTGCGTGAAGGGCTTCTGCCCGTCCTTCGTCACCGTGCATGGCGCGAAGGTGAAGAAGGCCGAGGTGAAGCGCGCCGATGTTGGCGGCCTCGCTTCGATCGAATTGCCCGAGCCTGTGATTCCTGAACTCAGTCATCAGCCTTTCGGCGTGATCGTCACCGGCGTCGGCGGCACCGGCGTTGTCACCGTCGGCGCGATCCTCGGCATGGCCGCGCATCTCGAAGGCAAAGGCCTCGGCATGATCGACATGGCCGGCCTCGCCCAGAAGGGCGGCGCGGTCTACAGCTATGTGAAGCTCGCGGCTTCGCCCGACGACATCCATGCGATCCGCATCGGCGCCGGCCATGCCGATCTCGTGCTGGGTTGCGATCTCGTCGTTTCCGGCACCAAGAAGGTTCTCGCTGGCGTGAAGCAGGGCGAAACGGCCGTCTTCGTGAACACCGCCGAGATCATGCCGGGCGACTTCACACGCAAGGCTGACTTTTCGCTGCCGGCCGAGCGCGTGAAGCGCGCCATCATCGCCGCCGCCGGCGAACAGAATGTCGAGATGATCGACGCGACGTCGATCGCGACGGGAATTCTCGGCAACGCCATCGCAGCCAACATGTTCCTGCTCGGCCTCGCCTACCAGTCCGGCAAGGTGCCGCTGACGGGCGAAGCGATCGAGAAGGCGATCGAACTCAATGGCGAAGCCGTGAAGATGAATCTCGAGGCGTTCCGCTGGGGACGTCGCGCGGCGGTGGATCGCGCCGCGATCGAGGCGCTGGTCGAGCCGTTGAAGGCGCCGACCAAGGCGCGCCATCTCTCGCAGTCGCTCGACGAGATCATCGCGCGTCGCGTCGAATTCCTTAACGCCTACCAGAACGCGGCCTACGCCGAGCGCTATCGCGCGCTTGTCGAGAAGGTCCGCGCCGCGGAGAAGTCGCGCGCGCCGGGGAAGAGCGGCCTTACCGATGCGGTCGCGCGCTATCTCTTCAAGCTGATGGCGATCAAGGATGAGTATGAGGTGGCGCGCCTCTATACCGACGGCGCCTTCATGAAGCAGCTCAACGCGACCTTCGAAGGCGATATGCGCTTCGAGTTCCATCTCGCGCCGCCGCTGCTGTCGCGGCCTGATCCCACGACCGGCCTGCCGCGCAAGATGAGCTTCGGCCCCTGGATGATGAAGGCGTTCGGCCTGCTCGCGCGCATGAAGGGCTTGCGCGGCACATGGCTCGACATTTTCGGCAAAACCGCCGAGCGGCGCATGGAGCGTCAGCTCATCGCGGACTATGAGAAGCTGCTCGACGAGATCATGACGAAGCTCGACGCCGATAATCACGCGCTCGCCGTCGCGCTCGCCGCGATCCCGGAGAAGATCCGCGGCTTCGGCCATGTGAAGGAGCGGCATCTGAAGGCGGCGAAGGCCGAGGAGGCGATGCTGCTCGACCAGTTCCGCGCCGCTCCCCAGCCGGCGAAGCTGGCGGCGGAATAAGGCTATGCGCCGTTGTTGCGATGCTGAGATAGAGGGCGATCGACAGCTACAATTTTCACCCTCCCCTTGAGGGGGAGGGTCGACGCCGGAGGCGTCGGGGTGGGGTGATCGCCAACCATGAAGCGACGCATTTCCGATTTTCGTCGCGCCAATGCATCGCGATTGCGCGCGTCTCAGACGGATGCCGAACAAAAGCTGTGGCGAGCGCTCGACCGGGTCCCAACATTTCGCACACATTTCAGACGACAGGTTCCGCTTGGCTCCTATATCGCGGATTTCGCTTGTCTCGCTGCGCGGCTGGTCATCGAACTCGACGGCGGCCAGCATGCTGAAGAAGCGCAGGCGCATCACGACGCTGTGCGGACGAAATGGCTTGAGCGCGAAGGCTATCGCGTGGTTCGATTCTGGAATGACGATGTCCTGAGCGACATCGAAAGCGTGCTCGATACGATTTACGCCGCAATGTATGGCTCGACCGAGCCTTACGAGTTCACCCCACCCCGACGCCTTCGGCGTCGACCCTCCCCCTCCAGGGGAGGGTGAAGATCCTGCCTATTCGCAGCTTCTTCGATCGTCGGCGCGTCAGCCGAGGGCGTTCAGACCCGGCTTCATCCTTGCCTCCCGCCTTGCCCTGCCGCATGACTGGTGGAGGCGCCGCCAGCGGAATCAGGCTTGATCTCACTTGAGCATCTCGACGCGATCGCGGTCTGGGCGGTCGATCTGACCGAGGAGGAGCGGGAGCGGGCGCGGCGCGGCATCATCGAGCGCGATTACGCCAAGGGCTCCTATATCTGCCATCGCGGCGACCGGCTGGATTACTGGACCTCCGTCGTCACCGGGCTCGTGAAGCTCGGCGCCGTCTCGGCGCAAGGCAAGTCGATCACGCTGGCGGGGCTCGGGCCGACGGACTGGTTCGGCGAAGGCTCGATGATCAAGGACGAGCCGCGCAAATATGATCTCTTCGCGCTGCGCGACACGCGCCTCGCGATGATGGATCGCAAGACGTTCAACTGGCTGTTCCAGCATAGCGTTGGCTTGAACCATTATCTCGTGCGCCAGTTCAACGAGCGGCTTGGCCAGTTCATCGGCAAGGTGGAGCAGGATCGTTCGCTCGGCCCCGCCGGGCGTCTCGCGCGCGCTCTGCTGCAGCTCATCAATCCGGTGGGACGGCCGAAGAAGAACGGCGTCGTCGCGATCAGCCAGGAAGAGCTTGGCCTTCTCGCCGGCATCTCGCGTCCGGCGGCGAACAAGGCGATCCGCGATCTCGAAACGCGCGGCCTGATCCGCACCGAGCCCGAAGGCGTGCGCGTGCTCGATCATGTCGCGCTGGAGAATTTTGAAGACTAAGGGCGGATAGCGGCGCCTGAGGCGCGCCCGCCTTTCGTCGCGCTTGTGAAGCGCGCATTCCCGCCGCAGACTATCCAAACAGAAGCTGTCTGTCTGTCAAGCCGTTGCTTGTGAAGGCGGGCGAAGGCCGCGACAACAGGCCCAACGATCCGGCGCGAGGGCCGGCGACAAGAACCGCCGAAGGCGGATCAGGGGAGGTTTGGCGTGACGACGGCGGAAACGTCCGGCGACACATTTCCGAAACTCGTCGCGCGCAATGCGACGACACGCGGAGGCCGGCCGGCCTACCGGCTGAAGGACCTCGGCATCTGGCAGCAATGGAGCTGGGCCGAGATTCACGAGACCAGCCGCGCTTTCGCACTCGGCCTCGCAGCGCTCGGCCTGAAGGCCGGCGACAAGATCGCGATCATCGGCGCCAACCGGCCGAAGCTCTATCTCGCGATGATGGCGGCCCAGTCGCTTGGCGCGATCCCCGTGCCTGTCTATGCCGACTCCGTCGCTGACGAGATGGCCTATGTGCTCGATCACGCCGAAGTCGCGATGGCGGCGGTGCAGGATCAGGAGCAGGTCGACAAGATTGTCTCCGTCGCCGAACGCACGCCGCGACTTGCTCAAATTGTCTATGATGAGCCGCGGGGCCTGCGCGACTATGACCATGCGCGCTTGGCGCCGATCGATCAGGTGATCGAGGAGGGCCGCGAGATCGCAAAGCGAGACGCGGCCGCAGTGGCGCGGCTCGACGCGTCGATCTCGGGCGGAAAAGGCAGCGATCTCGCCGTCATTCTCTATACGTCCGGCACCACGGGCCGCCCGAAGGGCGTGATGCTCACTTATGACAATCTGATTGCGGGCTCGTTGATCGGAATCGAGTTCGATGGGCTCAACGAGAGCGACGAGATCATCGCCTATCTCCCCATGGCGTGGGTGGGCGATCACGTCTTCTCCTATGCGCAGTCGATCATCGCCGGCTATTGCGTGAATTGCCCGGAGAGCGCCGAAACCGTCGTTGATGACAGGCGTGAGATCGGCACCACCTACGCTTTTGCGCCGCCGCGCGTGTTCGAAACCATGCTGACGCTGACCATGGTGCGCATGGAGGATGCGGGGGCGATGAAGCGGCGCATGTTCCACTACTTCATCGACCATGCGCGCAAATATGGCGAGAAGATCCTGAACAGGGAGTCCGTTCCCTTCGTTCCGCGCGTGATCTACGCGCTCGGGAATCTCCTCGTCTATGCGCCGCTGCGCAACCGCTTCGGCCTCACCAAGATCAAGACGGGATATACGGCGGGCGAGGCGATCGGGCCTGAAATTTTCCGCTTCTTCCGCTCGATCGGCGTCAATCTCAAGCAGCTCTACGGCCAGACGGAAGCGTCGGTCTACATCACCATGCAGCCGAACGCCGAGATCAAGGCGGATACGGTGGGGTCGCCGGCGCCGCGCGTCGAGATCAAGATCGATGAGGCGGGCGAAGTGCTCTATCGTTCGCCCGGCGTGTTCGCCGGCTATTTCAAGGACGAACAGAAAACGGCGGAAACCAAGACGGCGGACGGGTTCGTGCGCTCCGGCGACGCGGGATTCTTTGACTCCCAGGGGCATCTGAAAATCATCGATCGCGCCAAGGATGTGGGAAAACTCAATGACGGCGCTCTGTTCCCCCCGAAATACATCGAGAACAAGCTGAAATTCTATCCCAACATCAAGGAGGCGGTCGCGTTCGGGCAGGGCCGCGATCATGTCGCCTGCTTCATCAATATCGATCTCGTGGCGGTGGGAAGCTGGGCCGAAAGAAACAATGTGATCTACGCCAGCTATCAGGAGCTCGCCGGTCATCCGCAAGTTTATGCGATGATCGAGAAGCATGTGGAGGAGGTGAACCGATCGCTTAGCATCGAGCCTGCGATGGGCGGCGCGCAGATCAGCCGTTTCCTCATTCTCCACAAGGAGCTCGATGCGGATGACGGCGAACTCACGCGCACGCAGAAGGTGCGCCGCGGTTTCATCGCCGAGCGTTATGCGCCTTTGGTGGCGGCGCTCTATGACGGCTCGACGGAAGCCGATGTCTCGACCGAAGTCACCTTCGAGGACGGCCGCAAGGGCGTGATCGCGGCGCGCGTGAAAGTGCGCGACGTCAAGACCTATCCGGTGCCTGCGCGGCTGGAGGCGGCGGAATGAACGCGCCCGTCAAGATGCCCGTCGAAGGCGCGCCGCTCAGCAAAGGCGAGACGCTGCTCGCGGTCGAGAACGTGTCGCTTTCCTTCGGCGGCGTGAAGGCGATCCGCGACGTGTCGTTCGATATCCGCAAGGGCGAGATTCGCGCGATCATCGGCCCGAACGGCGCCGGCAAGACTTCGATGCTCAACTGCATCAACGGATTCTATCATCCGCAATCAGGCCGCATCACCTTCAAGGGTAAGGCGCGCGCCCGCATGCGGCCCTATGAGGCGGCGAGCCAGGGCATCGCGCGCACCTTCCAGAATGTCGCCTTGTTCAAGGGCATGTCGACGCTCGACAACATCATGGTCGGGCGCACGCTCAAGATGTCGACGCCTTTCTTCTGGCAGATATGGCGGCATGGTCCCGCGATGAAGGAGGAAATCGCCCATCGCGCCGTGGTCGAGGACATCATCGACTTCCTGCAGATTCCGCATATCCGCAAAACGCCGGTCGGCAAGCTGCCTTACGGCTTGCAGAAGCGCGTCGAGCTGGCGCGCGCGCTGGCGATGCAGCCGGAGCTGCTGCTGCTTGATGAGCCCATGGCCGGCATGAATCTCGAGGAGAAAGAGGATATGTGCCGCTTCATCCTCGATGTGAACAATCAGTTCGGCACGACCATCGCGCTGATCGAGCACGATATGGGCGTGGTGATGGATCTGTCCGACCGCGTCGTGGTGCTCGAATATGGCCGCAAGATCGCGGATGGAACGCCTGCGGACGTGAAGAGCGACAGCCGCGTCATCGACGCCTATCTCGGTGTGGCGCATTGAGGGGCGCATGAGCGACGTCACGCTGAAATCCGAACTCGCCGCCTTCCGCATGACGCCGGGATTGTGGGCGCTCGTCGGTCTTGCCGCCTTCATCCTCGTGCTTGTCGTGGGATCGCTGACGGGCGCGATCGACAAGGATGCGCTCCTCTACAAGGTGTTCATCGATCCCTTCGCGCAGATGGTCGATATGCCGGACCTTCTTGTGCAGACGCTGTGGGAAGGGCTTGTCGGCGGCGTTCTCTATGCGCTGATCGCGCTCGGCTTCGTGCTGATCTTCAAGGCCTCAGGCGTGTTCAATTTCGCGCAAGGCATCATGGTGGTGTTCGCGGGTCTCACGCTTGTTGGCGGCTATGAAAAACTTGTGGCGCTTGGTCTCTCCGGCGAACTCGCCGCCTTCATCGCGCTCGCCGTCGCGGTGCTGGTGATGTTGCTGCTTGCCATCGGCGTCGAACGCGTGGTGCTCAGGCCGCTGGTCAATCAGCCCGACATCATCCTGTTCATGGCGACGTTCGGGCTCACCTATTTCCTGATCGGGCTTGGCGAAGCGATCTTCGGCGGCAATCCCAAGGTGATGATCGCCGACCAGCTTTTCCTGCCGCGCGGCGCCATCGACCTCAATATTCTCGGTGGGCGCGTCACCTTGCAGAAACTCGATATCGCGGCGGCGGTGATCGCGTCCGTGATGATCGCGGCGCTGGGCTTCTTCTTCCAGTATACGCGCATCGGCCGGGCGCTGCGCGCCGTCGCCGACAGCCACAAGGCGGCGCTCTCCGTCGGCATTTCGCTCAACCAGATCTGGGTGGTGGTGTGGTTCGCGGCCGGAGTCGTCGCGCTCGTTACCGGAATTATGTGGGGCGCGCGTTCGGACGTGTCGTTCGGCCTGCAGGTGATCGCGCTGAAGGCGCTGCCGGTGCTGATCCTCGGCGGCTTCACCTCGATTCCCGGCGCGATCGTCGGCGGGCTGATCATCGGCGTCGGCGAAAAGCTCGGCGAATTCTATTGGGGGCCGCTCGTCGGCGGCGCCGTCGAATCCTGGCTCGCCTACATCATCGCGCTGTTCTTCCTGCTGTTCCGGCCGCAGGGTCTGTTCGGCGACACCATCATCGAGAGAATCTGACGCCATGGCTCACAAAAGCCGTCTGGCCTGTCTGGTGATCGACTGCAAGACCACCGATCTCGACGAAGCGATCCGCTTCTGGGGCGGCGCGCTGGGCTATCCCGTCTATCGCAGCGAGGATGATCCCCGCTACGCCATCATCGAGACGCCGACCGATCAGCCGAAGATGCTGCTGCAAGCGGTTGATCACGACAGCCGCATTCATCTCGACATCGAAACTGACGACAAGGGCGCCGAAGTCGCGCGACTCGAGGCGCTTGGCGCCAGGATCGTGGCGCGCATGAGCCGCTGGATCGTGATGGAGGCGCCGACCGGCCATCGCTTCTGCGTGGTCAATCCGCAACGGCCCGACTTCGCCGCGCGCGCCCATGAGTGGAGCGAATGATGTGCGCTTTCGCCAATTTCCCTCCCCCCTTGTGGGGGAGGGTGAGGGAGGGGGGTGCAGAGCGCGCCTCCTTGCTACGATTTCGCGTTGCTCACCCCCCTCTCCAACTCTCCCCCACAAGGGGGGAGAGAGTTCGGTCGTGTCCTTCGCGGCCGATCGAGTGCATTTCTGCGAGGAGATGAGGCGTGCTCTACCGCGAGGCCGGGCAATACAAGACGAGCTACGCCGCCGACATGGCGATTTTCCCGCTGCGGCAGGACCGCATCGGGCTCGGCGTCATTCTCGCGATCGCCTTCCTGCTCATCCCGGCGACAGGCAACGATTTTTTCCTGTCGTCGGTGATGATCCCGTTCCTCGTCTTCTCGCTGGCGGCGGTCGGGCTCAACATTCTCACCGGCTATACCGGGCTGCTCTCGCTTGGCTCCGGCGCCTTCATGGGGGTCGGCGCCTATGCCTGCTACAAGCTGACGACGGCGTTTCCCGGCGTGAACATCATCATCTGGATCGTCTGCGCCGGCTTCTTCTCCGCTGCGATCGGCGTGCTGTTTGGCTTGCCCAGCTTGCGCATCAAGGGCTTCTATCTCGCGGTCGCGACGCTTGCGGCGCAGTTCTTCCTGCAATGGAGCTTCGTGCGCATTCCCTGGCTCTACAACTACAACGCGTCAGGCGCGATCGAGGCGCCACAGCGATTCCTGTTCTCGATTCCGATCACCGGCGGGCGCGCGACGCCGGAGACGCGCTATCTCGTGCTGCTCGCGCTCGTCGTCGCGATGACATGGCTTGCGTCCAATCTCGTGCATGGCCGCATCGGCCGCATGTGGATGGCGGTGCGCGATATGGATATCGCGGCCGAGCTGATGGGCATCAGGTTGCTGCCGACGAAGCTGCTTGCATTTGCGGTCTCGTCTTTCTTCTGCGGCGTCGCCGGCGCCTGCATGATGTTCCTGTGGTATGGCGGCGGCGAAGCAAACGACCTCTTCAACATCAATCTCAGTTTCAACATCCTGTTCATGGTGATCATCGGCGGGCTGGGAAGCCTCATCGGCTCCTTCATGGGCGCGGCCTTCATCTCGATCCTGCCGACCGCGTTGAAGTTCGGCCTGCCCGCCATCGGCATCCCGCTGCTCGGCTCCACCGCCGAACACATCACCTACATGCTGGTCGGCGCGCTGATCATTTTCTTTCTCATTGTCGAGCCGCATGGGCTCGCGCGGCTGTGGCAGATTCTCAAGCAGAAGCTTCGCGTATGGCCGTTTCCCTATTGAACCAAGAGCCTCGTCGTCGGCCTGTCCGGATTATCCGGTCCGCACAGGCTCGCGACAGAAGAGGCCAGCAGCAAGCAAACCCGATTGGAGGATGACCATGGATGCAAGAGTGATGAAGAGGGGCGCTGTTTTCGCAGCGCTTGTCGCCGCGGCCGCATTCAGCGCGCCGGTGAATGCGCAGGACACGCTGTATATCGCCAACAACAGCTATCGCACGGGGCCTTTCGCCGGCTCGGGCATCCCGATCGGCGATGGCATGCGCGACTACATGACGATGCTGAACGAGCGCGATGGCGGCATCGGCGGCGTGAAGATCAATTTCGAGGAATGCGAGACGGGCTACGACACCAAGAAGAGCATCGAATGCTACGAGCAGGGAAAATCGAAGGGCATGCTGCTCTATTCCCCCTGGTCGACCGGCGCGACGCTCGCTGCGATCCCGCGCGCGCATGTCGACAAGATTCCGATTCTCTCGATGGCGTACGGGCTTTCGGCGTCCGCCGAAGGCAACACCTTCCCATGGGTGTTCATCCCGCCGGTGACCTACTGGGACGGCGCGTCGATCATGGTGAAATACATGGCGGCGCGCGAAGGCGGTCTCGACAAGCTCAAGGGCAAGACGCTCGGGCTCATCCATCTCGATGCGCCGTTCGGCAAGGAGCCGATCCCGGTGCTTGAGAACCTCGCGAAGAAATACGGCTTCACCGTCAAGCTCTATCCGGTCGCCGCGGCCGACATGCAGAACCAGAGCGCGGTGTGGCTCAACATCAGGCGCGATCGCGTCGACTATCTCTATAATCAGGGATGGGGCGCGATGAATCCGACCGCTGTGAAAGAAGCGGTGCGCAACAACTTCCCGATGGACAAGCTGGTCGGCGTCTGGTGGGCCGGCGGCGACGACGATGCGCGCGCCGGCGGAGCGCAGGCGAAGGGCTATCGCTCGCTCAACCTGCAGATGGCGGGCGTGAACTTCCCGGTCATTCAGGACATCCAGAAATATGTCGTCGACAAGGGCAAGAGCCTGTCGCCGAAGGAGAGGGTCGGAGAGAATCTCTATAACCGCGGCGTGCTCAACGCGATGCTGATCGCGGAAGCGATCCGCAATGCGCAGAAGGTCTCGGGCAAGAAGGTTCCGACCACGGACGATGTGCGCAAGGGACTCGAGATGCTCAACATCACCGAGGCGCGCCTGAAAGAGCTCGGCATGGAAGGCTTCACCATTCCGATGAAGGTGAGCTGCAACGACCATAGCGGCCACACCAAGGTCTATGTGGCGGAGTGGGACGGCGCGAAATGGACGAAGTCGTCGGACTGGCTCGAGCCGATCCGCGATGAGGTGCGTCCGCTCATCGAAGAAAACGCCAAGGATTATGTCGAAAAGAATGCGGGCTGGCCGAAGCGCACGGAAGCCTGCGCGAGCAGCTCGTAAGGGCGGTAGCGCCGTTCCCTTCTCCCCGTCTCGACGGGGAGAAGGTGGCGCGAAGCGCCGGATGAGGGGCCGTCAGAAGTGGCGATTTGCAACGCACCTCACCCGATTTGCTCGCGACGATGCTGCGCATCGCGCTCCGCAAATCACCCTCTCCCCGCATGCGGGGAGAGGGACGCGCGGCACGATCGCGATCTGGTGAAAGCGTTTTCTCCTGCCGCTTCTTGTGGCGGCGGAGGAAAGAAGGAGTGGCATCGATGTCCGCCGCTTTGAAACCTGCAGCGCAACCTGCCGACCTCATCCTGTCGGTGAACAATATCGAAGTGGTCTATGACCACGTCATTCTCGTGCTCAAGGGCGTGTCGCTCGATGTGGCGCGCGGCGGCATCGTGGCGATCCTCGGCGCCAACGGCGCGGGCAAAACGACGACGCTGAAAGCGATCTCCAATCTTCTACGCGCCGAGCGCGGCGACGTCACCAAGGGCAGCATCGAGTTCAATAGCGAGCGCGTCGACAAATTGTCGCCAAGCGAGCTCGTGCGGCGCGGCTGCATCCAGGTGATGGAGGGCCGCCATTGCTTCGGCCATCTCTCGATCGAGGAGAACCTGCTCACCGGCGCCTTCACGCGGCGCGATGGCGCGGCGGCGATCAAGCGCGATCTTGAAATGGTGTATGAATATTTCCCGCGCCTGCGCGAGCGCCGCAACTCCATGTCGGGCTATACGTCCGGCGGCGAGCAGCAGATGTGCGCCATCGGCCGCGCGATGATGAGCCGGCCGAAGATGATCCTGCTCGACGAGCCTTCGATGGGGCTCGCGCCGCAGATCGTCGAGCAGATTTTCGAAATCGTGAAGATCGTCAACGAGAAGGAGGGCGTGTCCTTCCTGCTTGCGGAGCAGAACACCAATATGGCGCTGCGCTACGCGACCTATGGCTACATCATGGAGACTGGGCGCGTCGTCATGGACGGCTCTGCGCAGTCGCTCCGCGAGAACGAGGATGTGAAGGAATTCTATCTCGGGGTCGGCGGCGAGGGCCGCAAGAGCTTCCGCGAAGTGAAGAGCTACAAGCGCCGCAAGAGGTGGCTGGCGTAATGTTGCGGTCGCGCGCCGTCGCCATCACATTGAAGGCATGCCCTATGCCCTGCTCGGCCTCTTGCTCCTCGTCCTCGTCTTCGCCCCCCAGCTCTGGGTGCGGCAGGTGATGACGCGCCATTCATTGCACCGCCCCGATTTTCCCGGCACGGGCGGCGAACTCGCGCGGCATTTGCTCGATGAGGCGGGATTGCACGAGGTCAGCGTCGAGACCACGCCCGCCGGCGATCACTATGACCCTGTGACCCGCGCGGTGCGGCTGACGCCCGCCAATCATGACGGGCGATCGATCACGGCCGTCGCGGTAGCGGCGCATGAGGTGAGCCATGCCGTGCAGCATGCGCGCGGCGAGAGGCTGTTCGACTGGCGCGGACGGCTGATGCGGCTCCTTGTAGGCGCCGACCAGATTGCGACGATCGGCTTCTTCGTCATTCTTGCGCTTTCGATCGTCACCCGCTCGCCTTTCATCCTGCTGGCGCAAGTTGCATTGATGGTGTTGCTGCTCGTCGCGCATGTGGCGGCGCATCTCGTCACGCTGCCGCTCGAAATCGATGCGAGTTTCGGCAAGGCGTTGCCGGTGTTGGAGCGCGGGCGTTATCTCGCCAGCGCCGATCTGCCGGCGGCGCGGCAGGTGCTGCGCGCGGCCGCTTTCACCTATGTCGCCGCTGCGCTCATGAGCATTCTGAACATCCTGCGGATGATGCGGTTCGGACGATGAGATCGTTCGCCGCGCCGCGCGAGGAGATGAGGCGATGACGGGCCATTACGACGCGCGCGAGACGCAGGCTCCGGAAATGCGCGAGCGCGATCTGTTCGCACGATTGCCGGCCGCTGTCGCGCGCTCGCTTGAAACGCCGGGCTGGCGCGTGCATCTGGGATCGCTCGACGCGCGCGCAATCTCGTCCCGCGAGGCGCTCGCCGAGCTCCCAGTGCTGCGCAAGTCGGATTTATCGCGCCTGCAGAAGGAGAATCCACCTTTCGCCGGATTCGTCAGCGGGTCGCTTGGCGCCTTCGGACGGCTGTTCACTTCGCCCGGTCCGATCTTCGAACCGGAAGGACGCGAGGACGACGCCTGGCGCGCGGCGCGTGCGCTGTTTGCCGTGGGCTGCCGCGAAGGCGATATCGTCCTCAACACCTTCAGCTATCATCTGACGCCGGGCGGCTTCATCATGGATTCCGCCGCGCGCGCGTTGAAATGCCCTGTCATTCCCGCGGGCCCGGGCAATACGGAGCAGACGCTCGACGTGGTTCAACAACTCAGGCCCAGCGCTTATTGCGGCACGCCCGATTTCCTGAAAATTCTGCTCGACAAGGCCGGTGCGCTCGATCGCGACGCGTCGTCGATCAGGCGCGCGCTTGTTTCAGGCGCGGCCTTCCCGCCATCTTTGCAAACGGAAATGAAAGCGCGCGGCGTCGACGCCTATCAGACCTACGCCACCGCCGACGTCGGCGTCATCGCCTATGAGAGCCCGGCGCGCGAAGGGCTGATCATCAATGAAGACATCATTGTCGAGATCGTGCGTCCGGGCACCGGTGATCCCGTTGCCGAGGGCGAGGTTGGCGAAATCGTCGTGACCACGCTCGATCCGCATCATCCGATGATCCGGCTGGCGCTCGGCGATCTCACGGCCGCGCTGCCGGGCGTGAGTTCCTGCGGCCGCACCAATATGCGCATCAAGGGCTGGATGGGCCGCGCCGATCAGACGGCGAAGGTGAAGGGCATGTTCGTGCGTCCCGAACAGATCGCGGAGATCGGCAAGCGCCATCCCGAACTCGCGAAGCTGCGTCTCGTGGTGTCGCGCGCCAATGAGCAGGACGAGATGAAATTGCGTGCGGAAACCGCTGCGCCATCGGAACATCTGGCGGAAGCAGTGGCGGAGAGCGTGATCGCGCTCACCAAACTGCGCGGAGCGGTCGAGTTCGTCGCGCCGGGCGCGTTGCCGAACGACGGCAAGGTGATCGCCGACGAGCGGCCGATTGGTTGAATTCACCAGTCGATGGCGCGCATATTTTTGGCGCGCAGAAATTCATTCGCCCGCGAAAACGGTTTCGAGCCAAAGAACCCGTTCCGCGCCGAGAGCGGCGAAGGATGCGCGCTTTCGATGATCAGGTCGCGCGAAGCGTCGGTGAGGTCGCGATAGCTGCGCGCTTTGTCGCCCCACAGGATGAAGATAGCGGGCTTTCCACGTTTGGCGACCGCTCTCACGGCTTCGCGCGTCAGCTCCTGCCAGCCGAGCTTCATATGTGCGCCGGCGGCGCCGGCCTCGACGGTGAGCGCCGTGTTGAGGAGCAGCACGCCCTGTTTCGCCCAGTCGCTGAGATCGCCATTCCCGCGCTCGATTCCGAGATCGCTCTTCAGCTCCTTGAAGATGTTGCGGAGCGAAGCAGGCAAGGTCCCGTCGCCGACATAGGAGAAGGCGAGACCGTGCGCGTGCCCGGGAGTGGGATAGGGATCCTGCCCGAGAATGACGACGCCGGCGCGGTCGAGCGGCGTCAGATAGAGCGCGCGAAAGATGTCCTGCGGCGCAGGGAGAATTTTCACGCCGCGCGCCGCGCGCGCATCGACTTCACGCAGCAACAGCTTTGCGCGGCCTCCGGAGAAAAAAGGAAGCGAGCGCCAGCCTTGATCGAAATCGCCATCTGCAAGCGCACTCTCCAGCGCGCCCGCATAGGCGGAGCTTAGATCGTTCATGGGATCATCGAGCGTCCGCGATCCCGACGCCTGGTCGGAATCGCGAATGCGCCGTCGCTCACTTGATGGTGATGCGGCCTTCCACCTGGCTCGTCACCGTGCCGAGCTTGCGGATATAGACCATCACCTCATTCGCCATCAGCTTGCCGTCGGTCAGGCCGATCAGCATCTTGCCCTTGCCGAGCGAGGTGTAGCCGTCGCCGCCGGCGAGGATGTATTCGTTCGCGGCGACCTTGTAGCTCTTGGCGGGATCGAGCGGAGCGCCGTTCACCGAGACCGACGTGACGCGCTGGCCGACCGGCAGCTTGGGATCGAACTCGTACTTGATGCCGGAGACCTGCGCGAAGCGGCCGGCGCGCGCCTCGTAAAGCGACACGCCATTTTCGAGCGCGGCCTTGAGATCGGAGCCCTTCAGTTCGATCATCACGGTGACATTGCCGAACGGGAGTTCAGTGAGGATGTCGCGGCGGGTCAGTTTCTGTCCGGCCGTATATTGCTTGTTGGCGCGAATGCCGCCGCCATTGACGATCGCGGCTTCGGCGCCGGTCGACGCCTTGATCGCGTCAGCGAAGAGATTGCCGATCGCCGTCTCGCGGGTGCGCACGCTGATCGTGGTCGAGTCGAGCGGCACGGAGGTCACGCCGAGATCGACATCGAGCTCCTTCGACAGCTCTCCCTCGTATTTCTTGACGACGGCGAGGGTCTCCGGATCGGGCGTCGCATTCCGGGAATCGTTGATGCGGAAGGAAGGCGACCAGCTCACCACGCGCTTGCCGTCGACAGTGCGCGACGAGAGCGCGAGATCGACGGCGGTGACGTAGTTTCCTTCCTCGTTCGACTCCACCATCACCGTCTTGCCGTCGAAGCCGACCGCAAGATCATGGTCGTGGCCGGTCAACAGCACGTCGACGAGCTTCGACTTGACGATGGCGTTGTCTTCCTCGCGATCGGTGTGGGCGCAGCAGACGATGATGTCGGCGCCCTGGTCGCGCAGCAGCTTCACCTGCGCGCGCACAGTGTCCATCGTCGGCAAGAATTTGATGTCGCCCGGCGTCGAAAGCTGATCGGTATAGGGCAGCGCGACGCCGAACACGCCGATCTTGTAGCCTGCCCGTTCGAACATCGCGTTGTCCTTGTGATCGGGCAACGGGGAGCCATCCGCCTGGCGCATGTTGGCGGCGAAATAGGGGAATTTCGACTGCTTGAAGCGCTTGAAATAGACGTCCTTGCCAAAGTCGAATTCGTGATTGCCGGGCACGAACACGTCGGGCGGCGCCATGTTCGTCAGCTCGACGATGTGCTCGCCCTGATCGAAGCCGGACATCAGCGAGGGCGAGAAGGTGTCGCCCGCGTGGAAGTAGATCATGGGCGTTCCCTTCGCCCGTTCTTCCTTCACGATGCCGGAGAGGCGCGCGAACCCGCCACGGCCCTTGTCTTCGCTCATCTTGTAGATGTCGTTGACGAGAAGCAGCGTCACCGTCGCGCCAGCGCCCTGCGCGGCTGCGGGCGTGTGGCCGGACGCCGCCGCGACGCCTGTCGCCGCCAGCGCGCCGAAAGCCTTGCGTCGGGAAATCACGGTCGTCTCGGTCATGGGCGGCGGCTCCTGTCTGGAATTCGTCGAAACGGTAGAGCGGATGAGGCCGCTCTGTCATCCGAAATTGCGGTTGTCTTTCGCCGGCTCATGACAATGTTTTGGCGGCTCGTGGCTGCGTGCGTCGCGGAGGCCAATTGTGCCGCCCGGCCGCATGCCCCATGAGCCTCTTCAAAGACGCCCCGATGACGAGACCCATGACAACAGCCGAAGCCCGAGCCAGCGCCGCGCCTCTCCCCGCCGACCATCCCGTGTCGAAGGTCGGGAAGATCGGCGTGCTGCTGTTGCAGCTCGGCACGCCTGACGGCACCGACTACTGGTCGATGCGGCGCTACCTCAAGGAATTCCTCTCTGACCGGCGCGTGATCGAAACGCCACGCTGGCTATGGTGGCCGATCCTCAACCTGATCATCCTGACCAAGCGACCCTCGTCGAAAGGCAGGGATTACGAGTCGATCTGGAACAAGGAGCTGAACGAGGGGCCGCTGCTGACGATCACGCGCGCGCAAGGAGAGAAGCTCGCCGCGCGTCTCGCCGCGCTCGATGAGCGCATCATCGTCGATTTCGCCATGCGCTATGGCAATCCGACGACGGATTCGCGCATCCGGGCGCTGAAGGATGAGGGATGCGACCGCATCCTGCTCTTGCCGCTCTATCCCCAATATGCGGCGGCGACGACGGCGACCGCCTGCGATTCCGCCTTCAAGACGTTGATGGACATGCGCTGGCAGCCCTCGGTCAGAACCGCGCCCGCCTGGCATGACGAGCCCGCCTATATCGGGGCGCTGGCGGAGAGCGTGAGGGCGAAGCTCGCCGGTCTCGATTTTACGCCCGACATGCTGATCGCGTCATTCCATGGCGTGCCGAAGGAGTACCTTCTTAAGGGTGATCCCTATCACTGCCAGTGCGTGAAGACCGGTCGCCTCCTGCGCGAGGCGCTGGGCTGGGAGAAGGATCGCTTCATGACCTGCTTCCAGTCGCGCTTCGGTTCGGCCGAATGGCTGAAGCCCTATCTCATCGACACCATGGGCGAGCTGCCGGCGCGCGGCGTCAAGAAGGTCGTGGTGATCGCGCCGGGCTTCACCACGGATTGCCTGGAGACGCTGGAGGAGATCGAGGTCGAGAACCGCAATCACTTCCTGCATCATGGCGGCGAGAAGTTCGCCTATGTCCCCTGCCTCAATGACAGCGACGCCGGGATCGATGTGATCGAGAGGGTGGCGCGGCGCGAATTGATGGGTTGGTCGCCGGCCGCCTGACGCAAAAAAACGGCCCGGATGTCCGGGCCGTTTCATGTTCAGAACTGCGTTTCGCTTACTCGGCCGGCTGGTCTTCAGCGCGTGGATTCTCAAGCGGCAGGCCTTCACCCTTCGGCTCGCCGCGCCGGCGCCGACGCGCGCGGTAGGGCGAACGGAGTTCGCCGTTCTCGCCATTGTCGACATCCGGCGGTGCGGCCGCTTCCACCGGTTCGAAGGACTCTGCGGGAGGCGCTTCGCTCGGCGCGTTGTCGCCGCCATTCATGCCGCGGGGGGCGCCGCCGGTGATGAAGGAGGGCAGGCCGCCGCCTTGGTCTTCGGCCTCCGGCTCAGGCCGGCGGGGACGGAAGTCGCCGCGTTGGTTGCGGGGCGGGAAGCGACGGTCGCCGCGGTCCTGCCTCTCGCCGCGATCCTGGCGGTCGCCGAACTGCTGTCGGTCGTCACGATCCTGTCGGTCGTTATAGGGCGGGCGGTCGCCGCGATCCTGCCTGTCGCCATAGCCCTGGCGATCGCCACGGTCCTGACGATCCCCGCGGTCCTGCCGGTCGCCACGATTTTGGCGTTCGCCATAGGGCGGCCTGTCGCCGCGATCCTGACGATCGTTGAAATTCTGCCGCTCCGGGCGATCCTGCCGGTCCTGATAGGGCTGGCGCTCGCGCGGCGGAAAGGCCTGGCCGCCTTCCATCTGCGGTTGATCGGCGAAGGCGGGGTCCTGACGCTGCGGCTGATTCTGCTGACGGAAATCAGGGTAGGGCTGCTGCATTCCCGTCAGATCATCATCATCGTCGCCGGCGTCATCGGCCTCGCCCTCGGCGGGACGTCCGAAGCCCTGGGCTTGGGCCATGGCGGCCTGGGCGGCTGTGATGATGCGGTAATAATGCTCGGCGTGCTGGAGATAGGCCTCCGCGAGCACCGGATCGCCGGACACCTGGGCGTCGCGCGCGAGCTGGGAGTATTTCTCCACGATGTGCTGGGGATTGCCCCGGACCTTCACGTCAGGCCCGTTCGACTCGTAACTGCGCGCCAGCGGATTGGACGGCTTGTTGTTGCGGTTGTTGTGCCGACCGCGCATCCGCTTGTTGTTGTGGTTAGGCCGCATCGAACCTCTCTGTTCGCGATTGACCAAAATTCGAGAATGGCTGGTCCGCCCAGCCGCCATCAGGATCGGGTTTCGCGCGCCATGCGCAGCGATCGAACACCGCTTTCAGGAGCGGTGACGAAGACCCGTGCTGATCAGAGTTCCATAAGAGGCGATGTCACGCCCGCGCTATCTGTTCCGTCCAGATTGGTCGACGCCAGCTTGTTCAGCGCGCCGGGACCCCAGCAATTGCCGCACGAATCTTCATCAGCGGCGTTCTCTAGGGCTCTATGTAGTCGCTTCAAGGGCGTTCGCCAAGCCATTTCGGCCGTTATTCGCAGCTTTGAGCTCACCTAGCGTCAGATCGTGATCGCGACGACACGGTCCCTGCCGGCAAGGTCCCGGAGGACCGACGGGCCCGGCAGGCCGCGACGCCGGACGAGAGCGCTGACATCGGCGGCCTGATCATGGCCGATCTCGAACAGGGCCGCGCCGCCGGGACGCAGCAGCCGCGGCAGGTCGTCGAGAATGGCGCGATAAGGAGCGAGCCCGTCCGCGCCGCCATCGAGCGCAAGCGCGGGATCGTGCTCTGTGACCTCCCGCGCGAGGCCAGCGATTTCCTGGCTGCGGATGTAAGGCGGGTTCGCCACGAGAAGATCGAAGCCGCCACGAAGCGCGGCGCTCCAGTCGCCGACGGTGAAGCAGGCGCGGCCGGCGAGATCAAGCGCGCGCGCATTTTCGCGCGCGGTCGAAGCTGCGCCGAACGCGCGATCGATTCCGATTCCTGTCGCTTGCTTCCGCTCATGCAGGATCGAGAGGAGGATGCATCCCGTGCCGGTCCCGAGATCGACAACGGAGAGCGGCGCGTCGCGATCGGGAAAAATCCGCAGCGCTTCTTCAACGATCAGTTCCGTTTCCGGCCGTGGCGAGAGCGTGTCCGGCGACAGTTTGAACCGCAGGCCGAAGAATTCCTTCCAGCCGAGGATGCGCGCGACAGGTTCGCCCGCGATGCGTCGCGCGATCGCGGCGTCGACCTGCGCGATCATGCCTTCGTCGACTGGCGCCTCGGGCGAACGAACGAGATCGAGCGCATCGAGCCCGAGCGCGTGCAATGTCAGAACACGCGCATCGAGCGCGGGTTTGTCGATGTCGGCTTCAGTGAGGCGACGGCGAGCCGCGGCGAGCAGCTCCGCGCGCGTCATCACGCCGCCTCGGCCGCAAGCTTGATCGCCTGGTCCTCGGTGATCAGCGCATCAATGATCTCGTCGAGCGACACGCCTTCCAGAATCTGCGGCAATTTGTAGAGCGTCAGTTCGATGCGGTGATCGGTGACGCGGCCTTGCGGGAAATTATAGGTGCGAATGCGCTCCGAGCGATCGCCGGAGCCGACCTGCGCGCGGCGATCGGCGGCGCGGGCCGAATCCCGCTTCGTGCGTTCGAGATCGAACAGGCGCGCGCGCAAGAGCGCCATCGCCTTCGCCTTGTTGCGATGCTGCGAGCGCTCCTCCTGCATCAGCACGGCAAGGCCCGTGGGAACGTGCGTGATGCGCACGGCGCTTTCGGTCTTGTTGACGTGCTGGCCGCCAGCGCCGCCGGAGCGCAGCGTGTCGATGCGCAGGTCCGCGTCATTGATGACGACGTCGACCTCTTCCGCCTGCGGCAGAACCGCAACAGTGGCGGCCGAGGTATGGATGCGTCCGCTCGCCTCCGTGTCGGGCACGCGCTGCACGCGATGGGCGCCGGATTCAAATTTCAGGCGGGCGTAGACGCCCTGTCCTTCGATCTCAGCGATCGCCTCCTTGTAGCCGCCGACGCTGCCTTCGCTTTCCGAGAGAAGTTCGAAACGCCAGCCATGGAGCGAGGCGTAGCGCATATACATGCGCAGGAGATCGCCGGCGAAAAGCGCGGCTTCGTCGCCGCCGGTGCCGGCGCGGATTTCGAGAATGACGCCGCGCGCGTCGGCTGCATCCTTCGGCAGAAGCGCGAGCCTGATTTCCTTTTCCAGCGTCTCGCGTTTTTCCAGGAGGCCCGGACGCTCGGCTTCGGCAAGCGCGCGCAGATCGGCGTCGGTCGCGGAGTCGGCGATCATCGCGTCATAGTCGGCGAGTTCGACTTCTGTCTCACGGAATGCGCGGATGGCGCGCGCGACGCCTTCGACCTCCGCCACCTCCTTCGAGAGCGAGACGACGCTCGCGCCATCCGTCGCCTGATTGAGGCGCGCGATGAGATCATCGTGCCGGGTGAGAATGGCGTCGAGGCGGGCGGTGGGAAGCGACATGGCGGAACAAATTCAGAAAGGGCGACGGACGGAGAACGGCGAGCGCCGCTAGATCGGCACGCCGGTCTCGCGGGCGAAGCCGGTCAGCTCCTCGCGCAGCGAATCCATCCGCGCGCGCTCCTTCATCCAGACGGCAAGGCGCGCTTTCAGCGCCTTCGCATTAAGCGACAGGATCATGCCTTTCACGGGGCCGATCGCCGCAGGCGACATCGACAGGCAGCGATAGCCGAGCGCGACAAGCGCCATCGCCTCCAGCGGCTTGCCGCCGATCTCGCCGCAGAGGCTGACCGGCGTGTTCGCCTTGCGGCCGGCTTCGACGATCTGCTGAAGCACGCGCAGGAATGTCGGGCTCAAGGCGTCGAAGCGCTGCGCCACGCGCGGATTCTCGCGATCCGCGGCAAACAGATATTGCAGCAGGTCGTTTGATCCGACCGACAGGAAATCGGCGGCCGCGGCGATCTCGTCAATCTGATGCAGCAGCGACGGCACCTCGACCATCACGCCGAACAGCACGCGCTCGGGCGTCTGATGTCCGTGCTTTTTCAGGAAAGCGATTTCAAGTTCGGCGAGCCCGCGCGCACGCTCGAATTCCGACACCGACGCCACCATCGGGATCATGATGCGCGCCTCACGGCCGGCGGCGGCGCGCAGCATCGCGCGCAACTGCGTGCGCAAAAGCGCGGGGCGATCGAGGCCGATGCGGATGGCGCGCCAGCCAAGCGCCGGATTCTCCTCCTCGCCGTGCCGGAAATAGGGCAGCACCTTGTCGCCGCCGATATCGAGCGTGCGGAAGGTGACGGGACGGGCGCCGGCGGCTTCGAGCGTGGCGCGATAGAGGCCTTCCTGCTGCTGCGACGTCGGAAGCCGCGTCGAAACCATGAATTGCAATTCGGTGCGCAGGAGGCCGATGCCGTCAGCGCCGGTGTCTTCGATGTGCGGCAGATCGATGCGCAGTCCGGCGTTGAGCTGCAGCGACACGACCGCGCCGTCCTTGGTGACGGCGGGAACGTCGCGCAGCTTGCGATATTGCTCCTGACGCCGCGCGCGCATGCGCGCTCGCTCGGCATAGGCCGCCTCGACGTCCGACTGCGGCCGCACGCGCACTTCGCCCGACACGCCATCGATGATGATGGCGTCGCCGGGCTCGACAAGGCCGGTGATGTTGGTGATGCCGCTGACGGCGGGAAGACCAAGCGCGCGGGCGATCACCGCGACATGGCTCGATGCGCCACCTTCCTCAAGCACGATGCCGCGCAGACGCGCGCGATCATATTCGAGCAGCGCCGTCGGTCCCATGGCGCGCGCGACGATGATGGCGTTGTCGGGCAGCTCCTCTTTCGGCGTGATGAAGCCGCGGCCGAGAAGCTGATGCAGCAGGCGGCTCGCGAGATCGTCGAGATCGTGCAGGCGCTCGCGCAAATAGGGATCGGTCGAACGCATCATGCGCGCGCGCGTGTCGTTCTGCACACGCTCGACGGCGGCTTCCGCGGTCAGGCCGGTGCCCACCGCCTCATGCAGACGACGCAGCCAGCCCTTGTCATTCGCCACCATGCGCAGCGCTTCGAGGATCTCGACGGAGTCGCCCTCGACCACCTTGCCGCCGCGCTCGACGAGATCGTCGATATTGGCGCGCACCGCATCGAGCGCCTCGTCGATGCGCTGGGTCTCGCCCGTCACATCATCGGCGATGAAATTCTTGATGACGACGCGTGGCTCGTGAAGCACCACATGACCAAGCCCGATGCCCTCTGCGAGCACTTCGCCGTTGAGCGAAAGCGGGCGACGGATCGCGATCGTCTCGCCGGGTTCGACGATGGCCTGCAATTCGCCTGATGCGACGATCTCGGCGAGCACCATCGCCGTTGTCTGCAGCGCTTCAACTTCCTCTTCGGTGTAGCTGCGATGGGCGCGGTTCTGGACGACGAGCACGCCGAGCGTGTTGCCGGCGCGCAGGATCGGCACGCCGAGGAAGGCGTTGTAGACTTCTTCGCCGGTTTCAGGCCGATAGGAGAAGGCCGGGTGATGCTGCGCGTCCGAGAGCGCGAGCGGCTGCGCCTCGCGCGCGATGAGGCCGACAAGGCCTTCGCCCGCCTTCATCTTGGTGCGATGGACGGCCTCGCGATTCAGACCTTCGGTCGCGAAGAGCTCGAGGTCTTCGTCCGACTGCATGACATAGATCGAGCAGACCTCGGCCACCATGTTGGCGGCGATGAGAACGACGACCTTGTCGAGCTTCTCCTGAGCCGAGACAGGCGCCGCCATCGCCTCGCGGAGGCGGCGCAGCAGGATGCGCGGTCCTCCCAGGCTGGGACGCATCTCTCGTCTCCTTCGGTTCTCGCGGCTTTCAGCAACGACGGCGCGATGGAATCACCTCCGCGCCGCCAAGTCCGGCAATTCGATTAGAGCGCGTCCGCAAAAAGCGAAAGCTGATTTGCAGGGAACGGCGAACGCCGGTCCGGCTAGCCGCGCGGCGGCGTCGGGTTCGGCGCCGGGACGGGCGTCAGCGGTCGGCGCAGATAGAGGCGGCAGGAGCGCTGGAGCTGATTGTTGCGTCGGGTCAGGCAGCGCGTGATCCGGCCCTGTCCGGGGTTCACCGCGCGGCAGAAGCGCTGGATGTCGGCGCCGCAGAATTCACGCAAGCGCGGCCGGCCGAGCAGGGCCGGCTGCTGGGGCGCGGGTTGAGCGGCGGCGGGTTGCGCGGCAGGGGCGGCCGGCGCGGGACCGGGCGGTCTCGGCTGTTGCGCGGCCGGCGCAGGGGCAGGCGGTTTCGCCTGCTGCTGCGCGACAGCGACGTCGGCGACCGCCGCCAGCCAAAGTCCGAGAACGGCGATCGCGATCGCCCGAAAATGCGCTGACACGCCCAGCCTCTCCTCGCCCAGCCGCCCGTCCTCCCCGCTGCCCGCCAATTAAGTCAGCACAGCGGCGGAGCGTCCAGACGGACGCCTGCAAAATCGAAGAGAGCCTGAATCCTGTGTTTAGGAATGCGCTCTGCGAACGGCGTCAGGCCGACGCCTTCTGAGGGACCGCGATTCCCTTTTCGGCGAGAAGCTGCTGCAGCTCGCCGGACTGGAACATCTCGCGCGCTATGTCGCAGCCGCCGACGAATTCGCCCTTCACATAAAGCTGCGGGATCGTCGGCCAGTTGGAATAGTCCTTGATGCCCTGGCGGATTTCCATGTCCTCCAGCACGTTGACGCCCTTATAGGGGACGCCGACATAATCGAGGATCTGGACGACCTGTCCGGAAAATCCGCACATCGGGAATTGCGGCGTGCCCTTCATGAAGAGCACGACGTCGTTGTTCTTCACTTCCGCGTCGATCTTGGCGTGAGCGTCGGTCATTTCGATCTCCTTGGCGGGGTCAAGGCCCGTCGGGTTGATCCCATATAGGCGCGATTATGCGTCAGGTCAGCCGGTTCTGTCGATCAGTCGCAGCGCGTCGTTCTGTTGCGGCCTTGTCCGTCGGATCGGGCGGCAGCGACACGGTGCGAATTCCGACGCCTCCGTGATCATCTCGTCCGGTCATTATGTCGGAGACCGGCGTGCCGGCGCCCGCGTCGCCGCTCGACCATGCCGGGCGCCATTTCGCGCTCCGCATCCGCAGTATCCAGATGATGAGACCGAGGCCGATCGCGAGGAAAACGCCGGCCAGCGCCAAAGCGAGCGTCTGAACTGTTCCGATTGGAAGTCCGGTGGAAATCATTTCACTGCGGCGGCGGCGACGTGGTCAGCGCCAGCGCGTGCAGCACGCCGCCCATATTTCCCTTGAGCGCGCCATAGACCATCTGGTGCTGCTGGACCCGGCTCTTGCCGCGGAACGCCTCGGACACGACGGTCGCGGCATAGTGATCGCCGTCGCCGGCGAGATCCTTGATCTCGACCTCAGCGTCCGGGAACGCCTCCTTGATCAGGCGTTCGATGTCGTCAGCGGCCATCGGCATGGGCGTATCCTCAGCGGTAGGCCGCGCAGATCTGCGGGCGGCCGTTTCCGGCGAATAATTGGCAACTGCGTTTGATCTCGCCAAGGATCAGATCGCAAGGGTTGAGCGCGTTGCAAGGCGGATGGGTCGCCGGGCTGACCTCGACGCAATCGCGGGCGTAACGCCGCGCCTTCGCCGGGCCGACCTCCTTCGCGCAGCTTTCGGCCGCGAGAGCGCTCTGCGCGAGCGTCGTCAGAACGAGAGACGCAGCCGCAGCGGAGAAGATGAAGCGCGCGAGGTTCATGCCGCCTTCGCCATGTAGGAGGGCAGCCAGCCCTCATGGGCTTCGCGGAGTGACGCGATGGAGACGGGCGCCTCGCCGGGGAGAACCAGCGCATCGCCGTCAGTCATGCCCAAATGCCACGTTGGCACGCCTGCCGCGATCGCATCCCGTTGGAGCTGAAGGAGCTGATCGCGCGTACAAGTCACGATGTAGCGGCCTTGATCCTCACCAAAGAGGAAAGCATGGCTCGGCATATCGCCGGGGATTTCCCGATGCGCCCCGGGCACATCCATGAAATCCAGTTTGGCGCCGATGCCACTCGCAATCGCCATCTCCGCCAACCCGATCGCCAATCCGCCATCCGACAGATCGTGGCAAGCCGTGATCCTGCCGCTCGCGATCAGCGCACGGACGAAATCGCCGTTGCGGCGCTCGACCGCGAGATCGACCGGCGGCGGCGCGCCCTCTTCGCGCCCGGCGACCACGGCGAGCCAGGCCGAGCGGCCGAGCCATCCCTTGGTTTCGCCGATCAGAAGGATCGTTTCGCCGGCGGCCTTGAAGGAAATCGTCGCCGCCTTCGTCACATCAGCGATGACGCCGACGCCGCCGATGGTCGGGGTCGGCAGGATGCCCTGGCCGTTGGTCTCGTTGTAGAGCGAGACGTTGCCGGACACGACGGGGAAATCGAGCGCCTTGCAGGCTTCGCCGATGCCCTTGATGCAGCCGACGAACTGGCCCATCGCCTCAGGCCGCTCCGGATTGCCGAAGTTGAGGTTGTCGGTCAGCGCCAGCGGCGTCGCGCCGGTCGCCGTGATGTTGCGCCAGGCTTCGGCCACGGCCTGCTTGCCGCCTTCATAGGGGTCGGCCTCGCAATAGCGCGGGGTCACGTCGGAGGTGAGCGCGACGCCTTTCGGTCCGCTTTCTATGCGGACGATGGCGGCGTCGCCGCCCGGACCCGACATGGTGTTGCCTAGGATGATGTGGTCATATTGCTCCCAGACCCAGCGCTTGGAGGCGAGATCGGGGGAGGCGATCAGCTTCAACAGGGCGTCCCGATTCGAAATCGGCGCCGAAACGGATTTTGCATCGACTGAAGATAGTTTCGGAGCCGGAACCCAAGGCCGGTCATAGAGCGGCGCTTCGTCGCCGAGCTCCTTGATCGGCATGTCGGCCATCACCTCGCCCTGATGCTTCACGACGAAACGAAGCGTATCGGTGGTGTGGCCGACGATGGCGAAATCGAGCCCGTACTTGCGGAAGATCGATTCCGCTTCGGCCTCCTTGCCGGGCCGGATCACCATCAGCATGCGCTCCTGGCTTTCCGACAGCATCATCTCATAGGCGCTCATGCCCTCTTCGCGGCAGGGCACCTTGTCGAGATCAAGCTCGATGCCGAGATCGCCCTTGGCTCCCATCTCGACCGCCGAGCAGGTGAGGCCGGCGGCGCCCATGTCCTGAATGGCGATGACGCAGTCGCTCGCCATGATTTCGAGGCAGGCTTCGAGCAGCAGTTTCTCGGCGAAGGGGTCGCCGACCTGCACGGTTGGGCGTTTCTCCTCGGATTTGTCGTCGAACTCGGCCGAGGCCATGGTCGCGCCATGGATGCCGTCGCGGCCGGTCTTGGAGCCGAGATAGACGATGGCGTTCCCGACGCCCGTGGCCTTGGCGTAGAAAATCTCGTCCGCCTTGGCGAGGCCGACCGCCATGGCGTTGACGAGGATGTTGCCGTTGTAGCGAGGGTGGAAGCCCATCTGGCCGCCGACGGTCGGCACGCCGAAGGAATTGCCATAGCCCCCGATGCCGGCGACCACGCCCGCCACGAGCTGGCGCGTGCGGGGATGGGCGGGATCGCCGAAACGGAGCGCGTTCAGGCAGGCGATCGGCCGCGCCCCCATGGTGAAGACGTCGCGCAGGATGCCGCCAACCCCTGTCGTCGCACCCTGATAGGGTTCGATGAAGGAGGGGTGGTTGTGGCTCTCCATCTTGAACACGATCGCCTGCCCATCGCCGATGTCGATCACGCCGGCGTTCTCGCCCGGCCCCTGAATCACCCACGGCGCCTTGGTCGGCAGGGTCTTCAGATGGATGCGGGAGGATTTATAGGAACAGTGTTCGTTCCACATCGCCGAAACGATGCCGAGTTCGGTGAAGGAAGGTTCGCGCCCGAGCAGCTTCAGCAGGCGCTCATACTCGTCCGGCTTCAGCCCGTGCTCGGCCACGAGTTCCGGCGTGATGGCGATGTCGTTGCGGAGCATGGGGCAGGCGATTCCGGGGCGATCCCGGCTCGATAACCATCCCGACAGGACGACGCAACGCGGGAGGCCGGCGGTCCCCGATCTTTGCAATTCGTTCACCAACAGGCAGGCGGCCGTTCCGGAATGGGACAGTCGGCCTCGATTGGAGAGCGACATGCTTCTTTCCAGGGTGATTTCGGGATTCCGGCGCGACGAGCAGGGCGCCACGGCCGTGATGTTCGGCGTCGCTCTTGTCCCGCTGATGGTCGCCATCGGCGCCTCGGCCGACTATGCCCGCATGGCCGATTACCGGACGCAGATGCAAGCCGGCGTCGACGCCGCCGCGATCGCCATGGCCAAGGAGGCTGCGAACGCGACCAACGCCCAGCTCACGACCCGCGGCCGTCCGTTTTACAATCTCAGCGCGCCCGATCGCGATGGCTTCGCCACCTCCGGCTTCAGCGCGACGCGCAGCGGCAAGACGATCGCCGTGCAGGCGACGGGGAACGTCCAGCTCGTCTTCGGCGGCTTCCTCGGAATGGGTTCGGCCGACATCACGGCGCAGTCGCAAGTCACGTCAGGCGCGAAGAAAGTCGAGCTCGCGCTTGTTCTCGATAACACCGGCTCGATGGCGCAGGCGAGCAAGCTCGTCGAGCTGAAGAAGGCCGTCATCAATCTGATGGACAAGATGCAGACCATCAATGACGCCTCGCCCGACACGGTGAAGATCGCGCTCGTGCCGTTCACGACGCAGGTCAACATCGGCAAAAGTTACAGCAACGCGGCGTGGCTGCGTTATCACGACAACGGAACCGCGGGTTCAGCCGCCGATAAGGCCTCATGGAACGGTTGCGTGATGGATCGCGATCAGCCGCAGAATATCAACGACACCTCTCCGATCAGCACGGATTATCACTACTGGCATCCGATCGCCTATCAGGGGAAGTCGCCAGCGCCGCGCTATAACGATTGGAACGGGCCGTGCCAGACCCTTCAGCCAATCATGCAACTGACGAGCGATCTCAAAAGCACGGGCGCTGGTTCGATGCGCTATGCGATCAACAACATGAAGGCGAACGGCAATACGAACGTGTCGATCGGAGTCGCATGGGGGCTGAAGGCGCTGATGAATCGTGCGCCTTTTGCTGGCGCGGCGGCACCTGGAGACGCCGATGTCATCAAGGCGATGATCGTTCTCACTGACGGCGACAACACCGAAGATCGCTGGAGCGGCTTCCAGAGCGACATCGACAGTCGCACGAGCGCGACATGCGCCACCGCCAAGAACGCCGTGAAGAACGCGAACGGCAGTGCTTCCGCAGACAGCTACATCAAGATCTATACGATCCGCGTCATCGACGGAAATCGCACGCTGCTGCAGAGCTGCGCCGCGAATGGCGGGACCTATTCCGAAGTCAGCCAGGCGAGCCAGCTCAACGATGTGTTCCAGAGCATCGCGGATCAGATCACGCGCATCCGCCTGACGAGTTGATCGCAAACGATCCGCGCGCCATCACGGTTTGCGCGGATCGAATTTCTTTTCGAGATCCTTCCAGCAATCCATATAATCTGGCTGGAGCGCGCTGGTTTTCGCCGCGAATTTCGTGACGCGCTGAGGCAGGCGCGTTTCGAACATGAAGGCGAGCGTATTCGTCATCTTCACCGGCTTCAGTTCGACCGTGCTCGCATGTTCGAACGCTTCGGCGTCCGGTCCGTGCGGCAACATGCAATTGTGCAGGCTGATGCCGCCGGGCGTGAAGCCTTGCGGCTTCGCGTCATACTTGCCGTAAATCAGGCCCATGAACTCGGACATGATGTTCATGTGATACCAGGGCGGACGGAACGTGTTTTCGCCCACGGCCCAGCGCTCCGGAAAAATCACGAAGTCGATATTCGCGGTGCCCGCGGTTTCCGACGGCGATGTCAGCACGGTGAAGATCGAGGGGTCGGCGTGATCGAAGAGAATCGGGCCGACCGGCGAGAAACGCCTGAGATCATATTTGTAGGGCGCGTAATTGCCGTGCCAGGCGACGACGTCGAGCGGCGACCAGCCGATGTCCGTGCGCCAGAGCTGGCCACCCCATTTGATCGTCAGCGTCGAAGGCGTCTCGCGATCCTCATAGGCCGCGACGGGCGTCATGAAGTCGCGCTGGTTCGCGAGACAGTTCGCGCCGATGGGGCCGCGCTCGGGCAATGTGAAGGCGCCGCCGTAATTCTCGCAGAGATAGCCGCGCGCGGCGTCATCGGGAACTTCGACCCTGATCTTCACGCCGCGGGGAATGACGATGATCTCGCCCGGCTCTGCGTCGATGAGGCCGAACTCGGTGCAGACGCGCAAACGTCCTTCCTGCGGCGCAAACAGCATCTCGCCATCGGCGTTGTAGAAATATTCGTCCTTCATCGAACGCGTGATGAGATAGACATGCGCGGCCATCCCGCTCTGCGCGCTGGCGTCGCCACAGGTGGTCATGGTGACGACGCCTTCGAGAAAGCTCTGCTTCTTCTTCGGAATCGACAGCGGATCCCAGCGAAGCTGTCCCGGCGGCGTCTCGATCTCGGCGCAAGGCGCGGTGCGCCAATCGCCCATGGCGACTTTCTTGAAGCGGCCGGAATGCTTCACTGACGGCCGGATGCGGTAGAGCCAGGAGCGCTCGTTGGCGGAGCGCGGCGCTGTGAAGGGCGAACCCGAGAGCTGTTCGGCGTAGAGGCCGTAGGCGCAGCGCTGGGGCGAGTTGCGGCCAACCGGCAGCGCGCCTGGCAAGGCCTCCGTCTCAAAACCGTTGCCGAACCCGGTCATGTAGCCCGGCGAAGTTGCGGTCTGGGTCGCCGCCGAAAAGGAAGAGCGATTCTGGACGTTCATGGCGGCCTCCTGTTTGGGCCGCCTCATATCGCCAATTAGTTGCGCGCGCAACTATCTCGCTTGAGGCTCAGCCTTATCAGCCCGGGTGGCGATCAGCGCTCCGGCGACGATCAGCACGACCGCGCCGGCCAGCGCCAGCCGCAATTCGGCATAGCCCGCTGCGACCAGAATCAGCGTCGAGATGACTGGCGCGGAGTAGGAGAGGACGCCAAGCAGCGGCACGTCGCCCTTCTTCATGCCGTAGTCCCAGAGGAGGAACGCGGCCCCCATGGGCCCGAGGCCAAGGCCGATCACGCCGGCCCATTCCGCGCCTTGCGGCCAAACCGTCGTTTCGAAGGCGAGATGAAGGGGAAGCGCGATGAGGGCGGCGACGGCGCAGGTGGCCGCGATGCTCTCGCTCGGAACGGACGCAACGCGCCGGCTGAGCACGGAATAGGAGGCCCAGACGAGCGCGCCGGTCGCGGCGCAGGCATAGCCGATGATCGCGCCGCGCGGCGCTTCCGCGCCCAAGCGTCCGCCGATCAGCAGAAGCAGCGCAGCGAGACCGAGCGCCGCACCGATGAGATGGCCGGCGCGCAATCGCCCGCCCGGCAGCAACGCCGCGAACAGCACGATCAGCAGCGGCCAGAGATAATGGATCAAATTCGCTTCGGCTGGCGGCGCGAATTTCAGCGCGAAGAAATAAAGCAGGGTGTCGCCGAAGATGCCGAAGATGCCGAGCAACAGCGACGCCGGCGTCGGAGCGAGCGCGGCGGCGCGTCCGCGCGCAATGACGATGATCGCGAGAAACAGCGCGCCGAGACCAAAGGTGCAGACGCTGAGCTGCAAGGGCGGGACTGCGCCCGTCATCGCGGTCAGGACCGCGAGCGCGCCCCACAGCGCAATGGCGCCAAAGCCGATCAAGGTGGCCTGGCGCGACTGGTCCGGGGCGGCGGAACTTCCATGCATGACGGGCGATTATCTCTCGCGCGCGCCGAATCGTCGCGCGCGCGGTCTCCTTATGAGGAATCCGCCATGAAAACGACTCTCGCCTTCGCCCTCGGACTGTCAGTCCTGAGCTTCGCGGCCGTCGCTCAGGCGCCTGCGCCCTTAGCGCCGCCGACGCCGCGCGCAGACTCCACGGGATCGATCGGCAGCACGATGACCCGCGACTTCATGACCAAGGCCGCGTCGGCGAACATGCTGGAGATCGAGACCAGCCGGCTCGCTCTCGATAAATCAAGCGACGCGGACGTCAGGCAATTCGCCGAGGTGATGATCAGGGATCATGGCGAGGCGGCGGTGAAATTCAGGACCGCAGCGCAACAGGGCCGGCTCACGCCGCCCATGGCGAAGCTCGACATCGATCAGGCGCGCGCCTTCGAGCAGCTCAAGGCGGCGAGCGGCGAAGAGTTCAACCGCAAATTCATCATGCTGCAGAAGAGCGCGCATGCCGACGCCATGACCCTGTTCCAGGCCTACGCCCAGAACGGCGACAACCCCGCGATCACATCTTTCGCGCAAACGCTGCTGCCGACCCTGCAGTCGCACCAGCAGATGGTCGAGAAGCTCGGCGATACGCGCTCCTGAAGCGAAATGGCGCTCCCATTCAAGGAGCGCCGGAGCGCATTGATCAGGTCATGTACTGGCCGCCATTGGCGGTCAGCGTCGAGCCCGTGATGAAGCCCGCCTCGTCGGATGCGAGGAACAGCACGCAGCGCGCGATCTCTTCCGGCTGGCCGAGGCGCCCGACCGCGATCTGCGGAATGACGTTCTTGTCGAGCACTTCCTTCGGCACCGCCATCACCATCTCGGTGGCGATATAGCCGGGGCAGATGGCGTTCACGGTGATCCCCTTGCGCGCATTTTCCTGCGCGACGGCTTTAGTGAAGCCGATGTCGCCGGCCTTTGCGGCGGAATAGTTGGCCTGTCCCATCTGGCCCTTCTGGCCGTTGATCGAGGAGATGTTGATGATGCGGCCGAAGTTGCGCTCGCGCATGCCCTCGATCACAGGCCGCGTCATGTTGAAGAGGCCGTTGAGGTTGGTGTTGATGACCGCGTACCATTGGTCGGCCGTCATCTTGTGCAGCATCGTGTCGCGCGTGATGCCGGCATTGTTCACCAGCACTTCGACCGGGCCGAGATCCGTCTCGACCTGCTTCACGCCGGCGACGCAGGAGTCATAGGAGCTCACGTCCCATTTGTAGACGCCGACGCCGGTCTCGGCCTTGAATTTCGCCGCAGCTTCGTCATTGCCCGCGTAATTCGCCGCGACCTTGTAGCCCGCGCCTTTCAGCGCTTTCGAAATCGCAGCGCCGATTCCACGGGTTCCGCCAGTAACGATTGCTACGCGCGACATGATCGCCCTCCCATTGCTTATCGTGAGAGCTTAGCGCTCTCGTTGCAATGAGCCTACCCAGATGCGCACATGAGATGCAATAGCGCGCGGGCTTTTCGATTTATGCGCAATGGCTATTGCCGATGCGGCAGGCGGCGCATTCGCGCATCATTGCGCGGCGCCTTGCTCGCGCTCTGCGCTTCGCAAAATCCCGCGCGCCGAAGCGCGCGGGTCGATCTTCCGTCTTATCTCTCAACCGTAAGCGCGATGCCCATGCCGCCGCCGATGCACAGCGTGGCGAGGCCCTTCTTCGCGTTGCGGCGCTTCAACTCGTGCAACAGCGTCACAAGAATGCGCGCGCCTGACGCGCCGATGGGATGGCCGATCGCGATCGCGCCGCCATTGACGTTCACGACGTCGGGGTTCCAGCCCATATCCTTGTTGACCGCGAGCGCCTGCGCCGCGAACGCCTCGTTGGCCTCGACCAGATCGAGGTCGGAAATCTTCCAGCCAGCTTTCTCCAGCGCCTTGCGCGAGGCCGGGATCGGGCCCGTCCCCATGATGGCGGGATCGACGCCGGCGGTCGCCCATGAGGCGATTCGCGCGAGCGGTTCGAGGCCGCGCTTCGCGGCTTCGTCAGCCGTCATGAGCACAAGCGCCGCAGCGCCGTCATTGAGACCGGACGCATTGCCGGCGGTGACCGTGCCGTCCTTGGTGAAGGCAGGCCTGAGTTTCGCCATGGCGTCGAGACTCGCGCCGTCGCGGATATATTCGTCAGTGTCGACGATCACGTCGCCCTTGCGCGTGGAGACAGTGAAGGGCGCGATCTCGTCCTTGAACCTGCCCGCCTTTTTCGCCGCTTCGGCCTTGTTCTGCGAGGCGACGGCGAACCGGTCCTGCTCATCACGCGTGAGCTGCCAGCGCGCCGCGACATTCTCGGCGGTGTTGCCCATGTGATAGCCGTTGAAGATGTCCCAGAGGCCGTCCTTGATCATGGTGTCGACGAATTTCACGTCGCCCATCTTCGTGCCCGCGCGCATATGCGCGCCATGGACGGACTGGGACATGGATTCCTGGCCGCCGGCGACGATGATCTTCGCGTCGCCATTGGCGATCTGCTGCATGCCGATCGCGACGGCGCGCAGGCCCGATCCGCAGACCTGATTGAGACCCCAAGCGGTCGCCTCCTTGGGCACGCCCGCATCCATCGCCGCCTTGCGGGCCGGATTCTGGCCCTGCGCGGCGGTGAGCACCTGGCCGAGAATCACCTCGTCGACCTCGGCGGCGTCGACCTTGGCGCGCGTCAGCGCCGCCTTGATGGCGGCCGTTCCAAGCTTGTCGGCTGACTGGTCGGCGAAGGCCCCGTTGAACGAGCCGACGGCGGTGCGCGCGGCCCCGACGATGACGATGTCGCTGCTGGCCATTGGGTGCTCCCTCGCTGATCACTTGCCTGCCGATAAACACGCCGGCGCCGCTGACCGTCAAGCGCGAGACCCACGCAGCGAGACCGTTTGTGCGTCGCACGAAACTGGGTATGCTGCGCAAAAAGCGGGCTAAGGATCAGCAATCGGGGTAGGGAAAGCGCGCCATGGCGGATGAAAAGAAGCCGACAATCATCAAAAAATACGCCAACCGGAGGCTCTATCACACCGGCACGTCCACCTATGTCACGCTCGAAGACCTCGCCAAGATGATCCAGAAGGGCGAGGAGTTCGAGGTGCAGGACGCCAAGACCGGCGAGGACATCACGCGGTCGGTGCTCGCCCAGATCATCTTTGAGCAAGAGGGCAAGGGCACTACGAACCTCCTTCCAATTCCATTCCTCAGGCAGCTGATCGGCTTCTACGGCGATGCGCTGCAGGGCGTCGTGCCGACCTATCTCGAAGCCTCGATGCAGCATTTCGCTCGCGAGCAGCAGAAGTTCCGCGAGCAGTTCTCCTCCTCGTTCGGACCCGCGTCAGCCTTCACCGCGATGGAGGAGCAGGCGCGCCGCAACATGGCGATGTTCCAGGAGGCGATGCGCATGTTCCTGCCCTTCGGCCAGAAGAAGGCGGGAGAAAATGCGGCGCCGAAAGCGGAGAATGGCGCGGCCGGCGGCGGAGAGAGCGAGCTCGAGACGCTGCGCAAGCAGATGGCGGAAATGCAGAAGAAGCTCGATACGATCGTCAGCAAGCCCTGAGCGGCGAAGCGCGGAGTATTTTTGGCAATTGCGAGCGGCTCGCGTTTCAGGCGGCGCGGACGCTTTCCGCTTCGCGGCGCCCGATCCGCGCCGCGCCAATGACGTCGCCCTGGAGATAGGTGACGCCCCAGCTCGCCAACCGGCGCGCGGCTTCCTCATCGCGCACCCATTCGGCGACGGTCGCGATGTTGAGATGCTGGGCGAGGTCGATCAGCGTTCGCACGAAGAAGCTGTCGTCGGCCGATTGGGTGATGTTCTGCACGAAGGCGCCGTCGATCTTGAGAACGTCGACGTCGAGGCCGCGCAGATGGCGGAACGAGGTGTAGCCGGCGCCGAAATCATCGATCGCAGTGCGCAGCCCCATCGCCTTCAGCTTGGCGAAAATCTTGCGCGTCGCCTCGAAGTCCTCGATCGCCTGCGACTCCGTCAATTCGACGATCAGACGGTCGGCGATGTCGGAGCGGCCGACAAGCGCGCTCGACAGCGTGTTGATCCAGGCGTCCTTGAGGAGCGTGGTCGTCGAGACGTTGATGGAGAGGCTGCTGTCGGGCTCTTCAATGAGCGTGTCGATCGCGAGTTCGAGCATGCGGTGATCGAGCAGATCGATGCGGCCGAGCTTCTCGAAGACAGGCACGATCGCGCTTGCCGCGACGATGTCGCCTTCCTCGCGCCGCATGCGCACGAGGGCCTCCTCGAATTTCAGCTTGCGGCCCTTGGCTTCGACGATCGGCTGGCGCGCGATGAGAATGCGCCGGTCGTTCAGGGCGCGGACGATCTCCTCGGCCATCGCTTGTTCGGAAAGGCGGCGATTCTCGCGCAGCCGGTCCTGACGATATTCAACCAGCATCGCGCCGCGGGCGCGGGCCTGATGCATCGCCTCCTCGCAGCGGCGAAGCACCTGGCGCGGGTTGGCGGCGCCGGCGAGATCGGACACGCCGCCCCATGAGATGCTGGGGAGATAGACGCCCGCGTCGAGATGGACCGGCTCGGCCGCCACGATGGCTGACAATCGCGCCGCGGCGCTGCTGAATTCGCTGCGCGGGCAGGCGCCCATGAGCAGAGCGAAGCGGTTCGACGCGTAGCGGACCAGCGTGTCGGTCTGGCGCACGGCCGACTGCAGCCGGTCGAGCGCGGTCTGGACGAGCGCGTCGGCGTCTTCCGAACCGTGGCTTGAATCGATGGCGCGATAGTCGCGCAGGCATCCCGTCAGCAGCGCGAAGGGCTTGCCGTGCTGGCGCGTCGCCGCCATCGCGAGTTCGATGCGCCGCAGGAGGCGGCCGCGGGCCGCCGCGCCCGTTTCCTGATGCGCGCTGGCGCTTCCTTGCGCGACGCGGACGATGCCGCGCGCGATCGCCGGCTTGCCGTCGACGCCGGCGAACCAGCGGCCATGATCATCGATCGTGACCGGGCCTTTCGGCAGCACGATTTCATAACGGATATGGAACGGAACGCCGCCGCCCTCGTCGATGTCGGGTGAGCCGCTGATGGCCTCGTCGCGTCCGGTCGGCGAGCGCGTGGAAAGGAGCTTCCGCCAGGCCTGTCCAAGGGAAAAGCGGCCCATATCGTCGAGGCCGAGAACGGCCCCCGCGTTGCCGCCCCATTCGATGTGGTCGCTGGCGAGATCCCAATGGTAGGTCGTGCTCGCGAGCGCTGTGAGGACTGAGCGCAGATCAGCGCTCCAGTCATCGGGCTGGCGCGAGGCTTCGGTTTCTTCCATCCCTCGGGATCCGTTCTTTAGATCACGCCGCACTCTGATTGAATCAATCAAAGTGCGGCGTGATCAATTCCAGATGTTGAGAGCATGGCTATCGCGAAAAACCGGTTCCCACTTTTTCGCGCCATGCTCTAGCGCGTCGTCCGATATCGCCCAGAACTAGATCGGAAATCTTAAGGTCGCGGTAACGACGGCGCGATGTTTGCGCGGGCCCGCCAGCACCGGGCGCGATGACGCGCCACGAGCCAGCGAGGCGGTCATGGCGAGGCGTTTTGAGACGGATTTGTCCCCTGGCCGTCCGATTTCGACATCGCGCGCGCTGACGCTCTACACGCCGCCGGCGCGGCGGCCGGGGCCGTCAGAGGCCAGTGAGGACTGCGCGCCGGACGCGGGATTCGTCACCTTGCTGGTGGCGGGCAGGAGGCGCGACCCCGCCTCTTCCGGGCAGGCGATCGCGCGCTATCGCGCCAGCGCGATCCTTGCGGAGGACGACGAGCCGATCCTCCTGCGCGACGCCTGAAACAGAAAGGGCGCCCGAAGGCGCCCGTTCCAATCAGCAAAAGCGCGCCCGTGTCAGGCGCTGGGCTTCAGGCGCTCGCCTTGGCCTTCAGCACCTGGCGGCCGCGATACATGCCGCTCTTGAGATCGACATGGTGCGGACGACGCAGTTCGCCGGAATCCTTGTCCTCGACATAGGTCGGCTGCTTCAGCGCGTCGGCGGAGCGACGCTGGCCGCGCTTCATGCGCGAGGTTTTTCTCTTCGGAACGGCCATGATCGTCTCCGGATGGCGAAAAGGCCGGTCGCGCCCCATAAGGGGGTCCGTGCGACGGGCCGGAATGGAAGGCCGGGCCTATAACCGCTTTCGCTTTTGCGCGCAATGCAGATCGCCCGCCTACTTTCCCAGGCAGCCCGTGTCCAGATTTTGCGTGTTCATGCGGCGCAGGACGGTCTCCATGACCATGCGATGCCCGCCCGCCGGCCTCGCCGGATTGCGGCGGATTGGGTTGGGCAGGGCGGCGGCCAGCGCCGCAGCCTCGCGCACGCTCAGGATCCTGGATGATTTGTTGAAATGCCGACGTGCGGCCGCCTCGACGCCAAAAATGCCGTCGCCCCATTCCGCAACGTTCAGATAGATTTCGAGCACCCGCCGTTTGGGCAGCACGAGGTCGAAGGCGACCGCCATGGGGATTTCGATCGCCTTGCGGATGTAGGAGCGGCCGCCCCAGAGGAAAAGGTTCTTTACCGTCTGCTGACTTATGGTCGAGGCGCCGCGCGAGGGCTCGTCCTCATCGTCGAGAACCTCCCTCAGGGCGTCCCAGTCGACGCCGTGATGCAGGCAGAAGCGGGCGTCCTCGGCGGTCATCACGGCGACGGCCACGGACGGCGCCATGTCGCGAAGCGAAATCCAGCGGCGATCGACATCCTGAAAGGTCAGCCATCGCGCCAGCATCAATGTCGAGACCGGCGGGACGAAGGCGTAGGCGATCGTCAACATGAGCGGGACGAGAATCGCGAGACAAACGAGGCGGCCGAGCCATCGCGCTATGCGCATGGGCGCCTCGATCGTTCAGCCTTAGGGTCTGTGCTCATTCTCGGAGGGCTCAGCGCGCGTGTCGAAAAGCGTTCAGGGCGGGTTTCGCGGCCGAAGGCCGTGGTGATCCCACGGTCGAGGACGCGAAGCCCGATCATGGGCGCTTTTCGCCGCGCCCTCCGGGTTCGCTCAAGGGCCGCCGATTGCTGCGGAGTCGTCGCTCGATGGTGGACAACACCATCTTCGCGCCGTCTCCTTGCCCTCAGCGGCCCCTGAGCGAACGCTGAGCCCTTCGAGAATGAGTACAGACCCTACCCTTGACCGCTGTTTGCGCCGCATGCCACCGGCCTGATGGCACAAAACTCCTCGAACCGCATCCCGTTCCCGATCATGGATTTTTCGCTCGATCGTTTCAGCCGCAGGCTCTCCGGCGTCGCCGTGGAGGTCGAGACGGTGCTTGGCCTCTTGCTTGCCAATGATGTGCGGCCCGGCGAGATCGCGCGTCCGCCGCGACTCGCAGCCGCCATGCGGCATGCGACGCTCGGCGGCGGCAAGAGATTGCGCGCCTTCCTGCTGATCGAGACCGCCAGCATGTTCGGGTCGACGGCGCGGGACGGGGCGCTGCGCGCCGCGGCGGCGGTCGAATGCCTGCACGCCTATTCGCTCGTCCATGACGATTTGCCGGCGATGGACGACGACGATGTCAGGCGCGGGCGACCGACCGTGCATCGCGCTTTCGATGAAGCGACGGCGATTCTCGCCGGCGACGCGCTGCTGACGTTCGCCTTCGATATTCTCTCCGACGCCGCGACTCATCCGGATGCGAGCGTGCGCATCGCGCTGGTGCGCGAACTCGCGATCGCGTCGGGTCTTGGCGGCATGGTCGGCGGGCAGATGCTCGATCTTGCAGCGGAGGGCCGCTTCGAGACCGAGCGCGCCGCGCTCGACGAGGCGCAGGTGCGTCAGATCCAGGCGATGAAAACGGGCGCGCTCATCCGCGCCTCCGTGATGATGGGCGCTGAAATGGGACGCGTAGGCGGCAATGCGCGCGCGGCGCTCGCGATCTATGCGGAAAAGTTCGGCGCGGCGTTTCAGATCGCCGACGACATCCTCGATCTCGAAGCAAGCGCCGAGACGATCGGCAAGGCGACCGGCAAGGACGACGCGAAAGGCAAGGCCACGCTCGCCAATACGCTGGGACTTGATCGCGCGAAGATGATTCGCGATCGGCTCGCCGAAGAGGCGATCGCGTCGCTCGCCGGCTTCGGCGAAGAGGCCGACACTCTGCGCGAAGCGGCCATGTTCGCGGCCGCGCGCCAATCGTAACGGCGCAATTTCCCGCGGTGGTTCAGAAGCTCCCGCCGGTGCGCCAGCCGCCGCCGCTGGGGCGATCGTCGTTCCCGCCGCCCAAAACGCCGCCGAACGATCCGGAATCTCCGCCGATGGGGCCCGGCCATGACGGCGCGCTGCGCCGGCCGCCAAAGTTCGGATCGGATCGCGGTGTTGGAAAATTATAGTTGCCGCGGAAAATATCGTCGAGCGCGCCGCCGCGCACGGCGCCGCTGAGAATGCCGCCGAGAATCTGGCCGAGATCAACGTTGTCGTTCAGCGTGCCCATCGGACTGTCATAGCCTTGGCGCCTCGCCCGATCGCGCGCTCCTTCCAGGTCGGCGCGGCGGCTCGCGGCCTGGCGAATCTGTTCGCGGATACGCGCTGCTTCGTCATTCGCTTTCTGTCGGTCGGAGCGCGCCGCGGCGATGGCGGCGACGGCCCTGTCGTCGGCCTTCGCCGGGGTGCGCGCGGCCTTGTCGTAAAGCTCCTGCAAATCCTCGCGCGTCAGCGCCTCGGTGAGAAAATCGACCGCCTTGTCATAGCCGTCGGCGCCAGTCGTCTGCGCGCGCTCCGCGTCGATGCGGCGCAACTCTGCGGTGTTCGCCTCGACCTCGCCCGCCGCGGCCGTCACCGCCGCCTGCGCAGCGGCGGCCTTCGCTTCGAGAGGCTCGACGCCGCCCGTGACCAGAGCCTGTCGCTCGACATCGGCGACGCGCTGTTTCGCGGCGTCGACGTCCGCCTGTTTCGCGTTGGCGTGCTCGCGCAGGCGCGCCGGAATTTCGCGCAACATCGCGTAGTTCGCGCGCGCGTCGCGGTAGCCGATGAGGCTTGCGACCTTCCGATCGAAGAAACGCACGAAATAACCGCTTTTGTCCTCGCTCTGGTCGTGCTTTTTGCTCCAGAGATACATGAACAGCGGATCGCTTTCGTAAGGCTTCCCCTTCTCCGCGAGATCGGCTTCCGCCGTCGACGCCTTTTTGTCGGCGTTCGCCGCGATCGATTCCGCTGTCGCGATTGCGGCGACCGCGGTCTGCCAGACGGGGTCCGACTTGACGCGCTCGGCGGCCGCATGGCGAAAATCATCGAGCGCGCGCAACGCCTGCGCCAGCTCTTCGTCGCGGTCGTGCTTCGCGGCTTCCGCGCGATCGAGCGCCGCCTGCGTTTTCGCCTGCCGTTCAGCAAGGCCCGCGAGCTTGCGGCGTGCGTCCTCGATCATCGTGAGCGCGCGCTTTTCCGTCGCATCGAGTTCGCCGACGATCTGGCTCTGGGTCATGGCGTCGAGTTTCGCTCGCGCCAGCGCGCGAAAGCCATCGGTTTCGGCCTGCATCAGACGCGCTGCATCCGCGGTCGCCGATTGCAGGGCCTGCCCCAGGCTGCTCTCGTCGGCGCGCGCGCCGCTGATGGCGCGTTCGATGGACAGTAACGCATCACGACCGGTCAACATGCCCCATCCTCACCAGCGGGTGATCCGTCCTTCGAGCGCCTGCATCTTGAAATCGGGTTCGAGATAGCCGCGCTGCTTCTCGGCCATGCGCGTGTTCTGGACAATGCCGTTGCGCGCCTTGTCACTGCGCACGGCGTCGAACGTCTCCTGCGGCACGCGCACTGCGAAGCGGGAGACGGTCTCGGTCTGGTTCGTCTCGTCGTTGCGGATCGGAAGCTTCACCGCCCGTCCCTGCGGATCGACCGCGTCGACGACGACAAAATACGCCCGGCCGCGGAAGCTTGGATGCTCGCGATAGAATCCGGTCTGATCCTCGGGCCGGCCAGCGATGCGCAGCACATATTCCTGGCGCAGCGTCGTGGCGATCCGGTCAAGCTCCGTCAACGCCGCGCGCGCGCCTGGCGCGTCGGCGCGTTCGAGGGCCGCCACGCCTTGCGCGACGACAGCTTCGGCGCGCTGTTTGGCTTCGGGAACCTTTGCTTCGGTCGCGATCGCCTGACGCGCGGCGGCGAGATCGCGCGGCAGCGTCTGCGTCAATTCGATACGCGCGGCGTCCGCTGCGCGCTGCTGCGGCGCGGTGACCGTATAGTGATAGCCGCCGCCTGCGATGCCCAGCGCGGCGAGCGCGCCCGCGGTCCATTTGCCAATCTGGCCGCGTTGCACCCACATGGCGGCGAGCTTGCGTTTGAAGCCCGGCGGCGCCGGCGTGTAGACGAAGCGGCTCTCTTTCAGAGCCTTTACGCCTTGCGCGATGATGCTGTCGGAGACTTCGATGCCCTGACTTCGATAGATTTCCCGCAGCCGCGCGATGAGCTGCTCGTCGCGCGCGTCCTCATCGAACTCCTTCTCGACGAGCCTGTCGCGATGGCGCAGCGTGTCGACCACGTCCATCGCGAGCATGAGATCGTCGAGTTTTGCCGGCGCCGCGACAGGCGCAGCGGCGGGAGCGGCGGCCGACATCAGAGAGGCAGGGCCTTCCCGTCGGCGACGAGCTTGGCGATGCGCTTCTTGCCGTCCTCCACCGCATCGCGGATCTCGGCGGAATTCTGCGTCGACAGTTTGCGCATCTCTTCGATGATCGACTGCGACCGCTCCTGGAAATTGACCACGGAGTCGACGAGCTTCTTCACGGCGTCGGCGCGGATGGTCGGGCCATAGCCCGCCTTGACGGCCGCCTCCTGCACCTTGTCGCCGACTTCCGACAGCGTCTCCAGTGATTTCGATACGCCTTCCTTCATCGCCTCCAACGTCGCCGTCGACTCGTGGAGACCGAACATGCCGGTGAAGGACGCCTTGAGCGCAGTGAGAACGGAGTCGTTGGTGGAGAAGAAGCTGATCGACTGGGCGTAGATGCGCTCCTTGGCGTTGGTCGTCTGCTGCAGGCGCGCCATCACCACTTCCGAGGTGTTGTAGGAGATCGTGAGATTGTCGGAGAGATCCTTCGCGATCTGGTAACGCTTTTCCTCGTCCTGCACGCCGCGGAGCTGCTCATCGCGGGCGAGTTCGAGACGGGCGCGATCCGCGGCTTCGGTCCCGGAGAAGCCCGCGACCTTCTCGGACGCCGCTTTCAGCGTCTCGCGCGCCGCGTCGAGTTTTCCGGTCGCCGTCTTCAGGACTTCGAGCGCGAGGACTTCTGATTGTTTCAAGGCGCCGCGATAATCGGCGTAGGCTTCCAGAATCGTCTGCTCGCGTTTGATCTGATCTTTCGTATCCTTGGTGACGTCGAGATAGACCGCCTTCACTTTGTCGAACCGGTCGGCGATGTCGCCGCGCGACACCTTCATCCAGACATTGGCGGTGCGCTCAAGAAGATCGAGATGATTGTCGGCGAGCTGGTCGACCATGCGCTTGGCGTCGTCGCGGATCGAGTTGAAGCCTTCAGTGATCGTCTTGTAGCGCTCGCCGATCTCCATGCCCGAAATCTGGTCGCGCACGATTTCGTTGAAGACCGAAGCCTGGCCAAGGGTGCGGGCGATGACCTGAACCTTGTCGGGCTCGAGGTTGCTGATCTTGTCGAGGAGATCGTTGATCGGCGCCGGCTCCACCTTGTCCGGCATCAGCCCGACGTCCCTGAGAGCTCCCACCGCCTTGTCGAGATATTGCATCGGCGTCTTCACGACGACGTCATTCATCGCAGCACTCCCTGGCAGGGTTACGTGAGCCGATGTTAACGGAGCGGCAACCGCAGGCAAACTGTCATTCGCAGCCGGAAATCCGACAGCCTGTCGGCTGCGCCGCGCTTTGCGCGAGCGCTCAGACCGTCACCTGCGTGCCGACCTCGACGACGCGGCCGGTGGGAATCTGGAAGAAGTCGGTGGCGTCCGTCGCATTGCGCGCCAGCGCGATGAACATCTTGTCGCGCGTGAGCGACATGCCTGACTGCGCCGCCGGGCGGATCGCGCGTCGCGACAAAAAGAACGAGGTCGACATGATGTCGAACTTGAATCCCTGCTTGCGCAGCGCCGCCAGGCCGCGCGGCACGTTCGGCGATTCCATGTAGCCGAAGGTCAGCTTCACGCGCCAGAAGCCTTCACTGATCGGTTCGATCGAGATGCGCTCGCCGTCCGGCACGCGCGGCGTGTCGGTGGTCTTGATGGTGAGCACGACGTTTTTCTCGTGCAGCACCTTGTTGTGCTTGAGATTGTGGAGCAGCGCGGTCGGCGCCGTTTCAGGATCGCTGGTGAGGAAAACGGCGGTGCCGGAAACCTTGTGCGGCGGGCTCTTCGCCAGCATGCCGACAAGCTCGACCAGCGGCACGTCGGCCTTGCGCGTTTTGGCGAAGAGGATGCGGTTGCCCTTCACCCAGGTCGTCATCAGGAAGATCAGGCCGACGGCGAACAGCACGGGCACGAAGCCGCCCTGGAAGAATTTCAGCAGATTCGCCGAAAGGAACGCGAATTCGATGATCACGAACGGCGCCATGAGAAGCGCCGCGGTCCACCATTTCCACTTCCACACTTTCCAGATCACGACGATCGCAAGCACCGTCGTCACCGTCATGGTGCCGAACACGGAGATGCCATAGGCGTGCGCCAGCGACGAAGACGTCTGGAAGACCAGCACCAATGCGATCACGACGACGCGCAGGATCGAATTTACGCGCGGCATATAAATCTGGCCGTGCTGCGTCTCCGAGGTGTGCCGGATTTCGAGCCGAGGCAGGATGCCGAGCTGGATCGCCTGCTGCGTTAGCGAAAAGGCGCCGGTGATGACGGCCTGGCTGGCGATGATGGTCGCGGCCGTCGCGAGAATGACCAGCGGCAGCAGGAACCAGTCCGGCGCCATCTTGTAGAACGGATCATCGATCGTGGTCGGATTTGACAGGATCAGCGCGCCCTGGCCGAGATAGTTCAACGCGAGAGCAGGGAAAACGACCGTGGCCCATGCGGCCTGAATCGGCTTGCGGCCGAAATGGCCCATATCCGCGTAGAGAGCTTCAGCGCCGGTGACCGCCAGACAGACGGAGCCGAGCACGACCAGCGAAACGCCGGGATGATCAACAAAGAAGCGGACGCTGCGCCAGGGATTGATGGCGGCCAGCACGCGTGGATCATCAAAAATATGCCAGAGGCCAAGCGCACCGATCACTAGGAACCACACCAGCGTGATCGGGCCGAACCAGGCGGCGACTCTCGCAGTGCCGCGGCTTTGCACGCCGAACAGAACGAGCAGGATCACGACCGAGATCCAGATGATGTAATTCGGATTCTTTTCGAACACCGGCGTGACGAGCTTGAGCCCTTCGACCGCGGATAAAACGGAAATCGCCGGCGTGATGACCGCGTCGCCGAAGAACAGCGCCGAACCGGCCATGCCCAGAATGAGAACAGGCAAACGGCGACCGACGACGCGATGGGCGAGCGCAACCAGCGTCAGCGTGCCGCCTTCGCCATTGTTGTCGGCGCGCATCAGAATCATCACATATTTCACCGTGACGATCAGGATGAGCGACCAGAGAATCAGCGAAATGACGCCGATCAGAACTTCCGGCGCCACCGCGGCGGCTTCGCGTCCTTCGCCGGAACCCGTGGCGGCGTTCACCGTCTCGCGAAGCGCGTAAAGCGGGCTGGTGCCGATATCGCCATAGACCACACCGATCGCGCCGAGCGCCAGGGCGGTGACGCTGTGAGCCTCGGGATGATGGGAATGGCCGGCCGGTTTCGGCGCGGGCGCGTGGGCGTCAGGGACCGGGGCGGTCGGCTCGGCCGTCGCGGGGGTGATTTGCCCCATCAGGGCGTCTCCGGGTCCATGTTGCAGTGCGAAAGGGCGGCGTCTCTAGCACGGGCCGGCGAGACGCGACATGCAGGCCGGAGCGCCTGACGCAGGTCCGCCATGCCGCGGGCTCAGGGGGCCTGACCGCCCATTCCGTAACGTCGATCGATGTAGGTCGCGACCATCGCCTTGAATTCAGAGGCGATTCCAGGGCCGCGCAAGGTCGCCGCCTTCTTTCCGTCGATGAAGACGGGGGCCACGGGGCTTTCGCCCGTGCCGGGAAGCGAAATGCCGATGTCAGCATGTTTGGATTCGCCCGGGCCGTTCACAATACACCCCATGACGGCGACATTGAGGTTCTCGACGCCGGGATAGACGCCGCGCCAGCCCGGCATCGAGGCGTGAATCCAACTCTGGATGTCGGAGGCGAGTTCCTGGAACACGGTCGAGGTCGTGCGGCCGCAGCCGGGGCAGGCCGCGACGAGCGGCACGAAGGTGCGGAAGCCCATGGTTTGCAGAAGCTCCTGCGCGACCTTCACTTCAAGGGTGCGGTCGCCGCCGGGCTCGGGTGTGAGGGACACGCGGATCGTGTCGCCGACGCCGTCCTGCAGCAGGATTCCCATGGCGGCGGAAGAGGCGACGATGCCCTTCGATCCCATGCCGGCTTCGGTCAGGCCGAGATGGAGCGCATAGTCGGAGCGGCGCGCAATCTCGCGATAGATCGCGATGAGGTCCTGCACCGCCGACACTTTCGCCGACAGAATGATGCGGTTCTTCGGCAGGCCGAGCTCTTCCGCGCGGCCGGCCGAAAGCAGTGCCGAACGCACCATGGCTTCCCGCGTCACGGCGCGCGCCGAAACCGGACTCGGCGACGATGAATTGATGTCCATGAGCTGCGTCAGCAGCTCCTGATCGAGCGAGCCCCAGTTGGCGCCGATCCTCACCGCCTTGTCATGGCGCGCGGCGATTTCGATAATCTCGGCGAATTGCCGGTCCTTCTTCTCGCCGAAGCCGACATTACCTGGATTGATGCGGTATTTCGCCAGAGCTTCGGCGCAGGCCGGATGCTCCTTCAGCAGCGTGTGGCCGATATAGTGGAAGTCGCCGATCAGCGGCGCGTCGATGCCGATGCGCGCCAGACGATCGCGGATATGCGGCACCGCGGCGGCTGCTTCCTTACGGTCGACGGTGATGCGCACGAGCTCCGAGCCCGCTTGCGCCAGCGCCGCGACCTGCCGCACGGTCGAGTCCACGTCGGCCGTGTCGGTGTTCGTCATCGATTGCACGACGACAGGCGCCGAGCCGCCGACCATGACCTTGCCGACCATCACGCCAACCGTGCGCTGGCGTTCCGCCGGACCGGCATGGGTCGGCGCAATCACGGGATCAGGTATGGCGTTCATCGACCTGCTTGCGTGGAGTTCGCGCGGGCGTCGGCAGTGAGTGGCGGAAGCCGCCGGCCGGGTCAAGCCATGGCGACGGCGGTCGGCGCCGATAGGGAAGGCGCCCGGCAATGGGCGCAACGGCCTGACAATTCGAGCACGCGCGTCTCCGCCGCGAAGCCTTCGTGGCCGATCAGGCTGTTGAGACTCTTGGCGAGGTCGGGACTCGCGATCTCATCGACGCCGCCGCATTGGTCGCAGATCAGGAAGACGACCATTTCGCCCGGCGCATGAAAGTGCGGACAGGCGATGAAGGCGTTGCGGCTGGCGAGCTTGTGGGCGAAGCCCTCCGCGAGCAGAAAGTCGAGCGCGCGATAGACGGTGATCGGCGCCAGGCGGCGCTTGCCGCGCGCGCCGACCATCTCGATCAGGTCGTAGGCGCCGACCGCCTGATGGGTGGCGTAAAGCGCTTCGAGAACGGCGCGCCGGATCGGGGTCAGCCGGACGCCGCGTTGCGCGCACAGCCGCTCGACCTCGGCCAGGGCCTGCGGCGCGCGGCGCGCATGATCATGCGCATGTGAGCAGACCGTCTGCAGCCGGTGCGGATGATCGTGGGAATGATCCATAAGTCCCGTTACCACTCCTGCAGGCGAAACGCACCCGCGCGGCGGAAGCTCACCTGACGAAGCGCCAGACGCTGGCGCGCTTGATCTCGGCGTCCTCCAGCGCCCGCGTGACCGGCACCATATAACTCGCGAGATGTTCGAGCCGCTCCTTTGGCAGATAGGAACGGCCGGGGTCGCCGACCAGCGCCAGCGCGCCGGCGTTGACGCGCTCGCTCAACCAATCCGCGATGCGCGTCGCCATGTCGCGCTCATAAAACACGTCGCCGGCGCAGATGATGTCGGCGTCAGCAGCCGCACCGATCTTGTCGCCGGCCTCGATCGCGATCCTTACTCCATTGACGCTCGCGTTGAGCGCAATCGCCGCAAGTGCGAATTCGTCGATCTCGTTCGCGATCACCGAAGCCGCGCCGGCCTGCGCCGCCGCAATGGCGACCAGACCTGATCCCGATGCGACATCAAACACGCGCTTGCCGCGCACGGTCTCGGGATGATCGAGGATGTAGCGCGCCAGCGCCTGACCGCCGGCCCAGGCGAACGCCCAGAAGGGCGGCGGCAATCCCATCTCGCCAAGTTCTTCCTCGGTCTTCTCCCACAGCGCCGTCGCTTCATCGGCGACATGCAGGCTGATCGACGGCGCATGCGGCGTCGGCGTGAGCCGCGTATGCGCGCGAATGAACGCTTCGCGATCCCGCGTGAGGGTTGAATCGTTCATTCCGCTCAGAAGCGCACCACCAGTTTGCCCTTCGCTTCGCGGCGCGTCAGCACATGCATGGCGTCGGCAATGCGCTCCGGCGGATAGATTTCGCCGACATGCGCGCGCAGGCGTCCCGCCGCAGCCCAATCGAGCAATTGCTGCAAATTCTTTCTGTGTTCGACCGGTTCGCGTTCGGTGAAAGCGCCCCAGAACACGCCGCGCATGTCGCAGCCTTTGAGCAGGAGAAGATTGAGCGGAATTTTCGGAATTTCGCCGCCGGCGAATCCGATCACGAGATAGCGCCCGCGCCACGCCATGGCGCGCACCGCGGGCTCCGCGAGTTTGTCGCCGACGGGATCATAGAGAACATCAACGCCCTTGCCGCCCGTGAGCTCCTTCAGCCTTTTGCCGATATCTTCGCTGGCGTAATTGATCGTCTCGTCCGCGCCATGCTCGCGCGCCAGCGCGAGCTTGTCCTCCGAGGATGCGCAGGCGATCACGCGCGCGCCCATCAGCTTGCCGATCTCGACGGCCGACAATCCCGTGCCGCCGGCGGCGCCGAGCACCGCGAGCGTTTCTCCCGATTTCAGCTCGCCGCGCTGGACGAGCGCATGCATGGAGGTGCCATAGGTGACGAACATGCCGGCGGCGGACTCATCGCTGAGTCCATCAGGAATCGCGACGAGGCGCGTCTGCGGCGCGATCACGCGATCGCGGCAGCAGCCATGGCCGAGAAAGCCGGCGACGCGCTGGCCCACGGAAAATCCTGTCACGCCATCGCCAAGCGCCGCGACCTTGCCGGCGAATTCGGCGCCCGGCGAAAAGGGGAAGGGCGGTTTGATCTGGTACTTGCCCTGAATGATCAGCGTGTCGAAGAAATTCAGCGCGGTCGCGGCGACCTTCACCGCGACTTCGCCGGGTCCCGGCATGGCGTCGGGAATCTGCTCGACGGTCAGCGTTTCGGGCGGTCCATAGGCTTTGCAGAGAATGGCGGTGGCCATGGCCGTCTCCCGGGGACGAGTTGATCTTCGGGAGAGGTAGCCGCCCGAGCGCCTGCGCGCGAGCGTCTTGTGAGGGGCTTTCCCGGATCGGGGATCGTCCGTTCAGAGGCGGGTGAGCCGGCTGCGTTCGTCGACGGCGGCGACGCGGGCCATGTCGAAGAGATAGACGAGGAAGGAGAGATCAGCCTCGCGCGCCAGTTCGGCGAGGCGGAAGGCGTGCTTCTCCAGCGCCTTGCAGGTCTCGATCTGGGAGAGGATGCGGGCTTCGCGCGCCGCCCGCGCCAGTTTCTTGGTTTCCTGCCTGGGATCATCGCCGCTGTTCGCAAGCTGAAGCGGCGGAGCGATTCGCAACTCACCTTCAGGCTTGGGCGCCGGCATGGAGCAATCCGATCACGGGAATCACCATAATCTACGAGATCATAGTCCTATATGCAACTTAAAATATATGCTGTGCAAAAATGCCCTTATAGATCGTAGGAGGGGCGCACGCCGCTTGTCTTGACCCTTTCATGCGCGGCGAGCACTGTGAAATGTCAGGAGATTTCGACCATGCGACGATTCGTTCGTCTGTTTGCGTTTGCGGCTGCGGCGGGCCTCGCCACAATGGCGGTGTCGTCGGCGCGCACCATCATTCCGGCCGAGCAGCGCGATCCGTCTTGGTCGGGCGCGATTCCGGCCTGCGGCGATCCGGCCGTGATCTCCGACGTGCAGCAGCAATTCGCCCAGCGCGAGGACAATTACTGGCGGCTGGGGCTGAGGATTTCGAGCGTCGACCGCATCCGCTCGATCGGCTACCAGCCCTGGGGCGCCGACTATATCCCGCGGCGATTCTGTGTGGCGCGGGCCATCATGTCGGACGGACGCGTGCGCACGCTGAGCTACAACATCATCGAGCGCGGCGCGATCATCGGCTGGAGCTGGGGCACGGAGTGGTGCGTCTCCGGCCTCGATCGCGAATTCTATTTCGCGCCTGACTGCAAGATGGCGCGCCCCTGAGCTGATGCGCGCTTTCCTTATCGCGTCAGGAGTCTGGCTCTCCGTCGCGCTTCCTGCATTTGCGCAGCGCGGCGGCGAACAGCGCGGCGCATCGCCCGGCGATTTCGATTTTTATGTGCTGGCGCTGTCATGGTCGCCGGGCTTCTGTGCGCTCGAAGGCGACCGCAAGGGGCGCGCGCAATGCGACAGCGGCTCCGGCGCGGGCTTCGTACTGCATGGCCTCTGGCCGCAATATGAGCGCGGCTTTCCGACCGAATGCGGCGCCGACCGGCAGCCGACGCGCATCGCCATGGATGCGGCGCGCGGCGTCTATCCCGACGCCGGCCTCGCGCGCTACGAATGGCGCAAGCACGGAACCTGTTCAGGGTTGCCGCCGCAGGGCTACTTCAACGCGGCGCGACAGGCGAAAGAGAGCGTGCGCATTCCCGATCGCTTCCGTGAGCTCAACCGCGATGCGCGCATGGATCCGCGCGAGATCGAACGCGCCTTCGTCGCGGCGAATCCAGGCCTGCGCGCCGACATGATCTCGGTCGCGTGCCAACGCGGCGTGCTGCAGGAAGTGCGCGTCTGCTTTGACAAGTCGCTGAAGGGATTCCGATCGTGCCCGGAAGTCGGCCAGCGCGACTGCCGCGGCGGCGACATCGACGTGCCGGCGATGCGCTGACGTCCTTGTCATCGCAACCGGCGGCGGCCGAAGCGATCAACACATGAACTATCGTCACGCCTTTCACGCCGGCAATTTTGCCGACATCCTCAAGCATCTCACGCTGGCGCGCATTCTCGCGGCGTTGAAGCGCAAGGACGGCGCGTTCCGCATCATCGACACCCATGCCGGCGCCGGCCTCTATGATCTCTCGGGCGACGAGGCGGGGCGCGCCGGCGAATGGCGCGATGGCGTCGCGCGTCTTGATGATGCGCGCATGAGCGATGCGGCCGAGGCGCTTGCCGATGATTTCCGCGCCGCGCTCGCCGATGTCAGGCGCGAGCGTGGCGCTTCGATCTATCCCGGCTCGCCCGAAATCGCGCGCCGGCTGATGCGCGCGCAGGACAAGCTCATTCTGTCAGAGGCGCATATCGGCACGGCCGATGCGTTGCGTGGCGCGATCGGGCGCGACCGGCGCGTCAAGATTCTCCCGCAGGATGGCTGGATCACGCTCAACGCGGTGATCCCGCCGCCGGAGCGTCGCGGCGTCGTCTTGATCGATCCGGCCTTCGAGGATGCTGATGAATTCGCAGTGATCGCGAAAAAGCTGCCGCAGGCGGTCCGCAAATGGCCGACGGGGATTTTCGCGCTCTGGCACCCGATCAAGGATCCCGCCATCGTCGAGCGTTTCATGCGCGCCATGGTTGAAGCCGGAGTTGAAAAGATGCTGCGGGCGGAGCTCGCCGTCGATCGGCCGGAGGCGCGCGGCCTGCCGGCTTGCGGCATGCTGATCGTCAATCCGCCCTTTACGCTGCATGACGAGCTTGAAATCCTGCTGCCGGAGCTGGCGCGGCTCCTCGGCCGCAGCGCGGCGCGCTGGCGCAACGATTGGCTTGCGCCCGAACGCGCCGCGGTGTCATCTGCCGCGCCCGGCGAGGCGAGCGGTTCGCAGGTCCGGCAGGGGAGAAAAGTTCGATGATGATCTTGCGTTCGTCGGCCGCGTCTCCGTTCGGTCGCAAGGTCAAGATCGCGATCGCGCTGCTTGGCCTGACCGATCAGGTCAAGGTCGAGGCGACCGACACGAATGATGCCGGCGATTCGATTCGTCAGCAGAATCCGCTCGGCAAGATTCCTACTCTGGTGCTGGAAAATGGCGCGTCGCTCTATGATTCCCGCGTCATCCTCGAATATCTCGACAGCGTCGCCGGCGGCGGCAAGATCATCCCGAACGGGCCGGCGCGATTTGACGCGCTGGTGTTGCAGGCGCTCGCGGACGGGCTGATGGATGCGGCGCTGCTGCAGGTCTATGAAGGGCGCTATCGCGAAGCCGACAAACATGAGCCGAAATGGCTGACGCATCAGGCCGGCAAGGTGGAGCGCGCGCTCGCCGCGCTGGAGCCCTCGCCGCCTTCGCTGCCGGCGACGCCGCATGTCGGCGTCATCGCGCTCGCCTGCGCGCTCGGCTATCTCGATCTGCGCTTCAACGGAGAATGGCGCAAGGGCCATCCGAATCTGGTGGCGTTCCTCGACAATTTCGCGGGACGCGTGCCGGCGTTCGAAGAGACAAGATTCAAGGGGTGACGCGGGGCGCGCATGAGCGCGGGAATTGATCCGCCCGTCGCATTGGTGACAGGCGCGGCGCGGCGCATCGGGCGCGCGATCGCGCTCCGGCTCGCGCGAGAAGGCTATGCGGTCGCGCTGCATTGCAGCCAGTCGCTTCAGGAAGCCCAGTCTCTGCAGAAATCGATTGAGATTTCGGGCGGCCGCGCGGTCGTTCTGCAGGCCGATCTCGCTGACGCCGATTCCTGCGCGCGGTTGATCTCGGACTGCTTCGACAAGTTCGGTTCGCTTGCGCTGCTCGTCAACAACGCCTCGATCTTCGAAGCCGATGACGCCGAGAGCTTCACGCTGGAAAGCCTGAGCGGCCATCTCGACATTAATCTGCGCGCGCCCTTGCTGCTGGCGCGCGACATGGCGAAGGCGTTGCCCGCGGAGACGAGCGCCTCCGTCGTCAATATCCTCGATCAGCGCGTGGCGAAGCTGACGCCGCAATTCTTCAGCTACACCTTGTCGAAATCGGCGCTGGAGACAGCGACGCATCTGATGGCGCAGAGCCTTGCGCCGCGTCTTCGCGTCAATTCAGTGGCGCCGGGCCCGACCTTCGCCAATATCAGGCAATCGCCGGAGGATTTCGCGGCGCAGGCGGCGGCGACGCCGCTTGGCGAGCCGATCGCCGCCGAAGAGATCGCGGACGCCGTGATCTATCTCGCCAACGCGCGCAGCGTCACGGGCCAGACGATCTTCGTCGACGCCGGCCAGCGGCTTGCGTGGAAAACCATCGACGTCGCCGGCAGTGAATGATCAGAATACCGCGATCGCCGAGATGAGCCGGCCATAATCTGGTTCGTTGCAATGCACCGAGCGCCGATAACTGTAGAAAAGTTCTTCGTTCGCATAGGTGTCGGATGCGAAATTGACAGCCGTCACGCCAGTCCGCTCCAGCCGCATGATGATGAAAGCGGGCAGGTCGAACATGGCGTGCCCTTCCTTTTGCGAGGGAGAGAAGAAGCGCAGGAACGCCGCATCGCTTTCTCGAAAGCGCGCGACGAATTCGGGGCCGACCTCATAGCTCTTCGGTCCGATCGTGGGGCCAAGCACCGCGACGATGTCCTCGCGTTGCGCGCCGAGTTTCTCCATGGCGGCGATCGTGTTTTCGAGAACGCCGGTGAAGGCGCCTTTCCAGCCGGCATGCGCCGCGCCGACGACGCGCCGCCTGCGATCAGCGAACAGCACCGGCCCGCAATCCGCATGCGCGACGCCGATCGCAATCCCCGGCGTCGTCGTCACCATCGCGTCCGCCTTCGGACGTTCGCCGGGATGCTGGCGCTCGACTACGATTACATCAGGCGAATGCACCTGATGCACGGTCACAAGACGGTTTTCGGCGACGCCCAGCGCGCGGCACATGCGCGCGCGATTCTCCAGCACATGCTCGCGCTCGTCGTTCGAACCGATGCCGCCATTGAGGGAGGCAAAAATGCCGCCTGAGACGCCGCCTTGCCGTGTGAAGAAAGCGTGCCGCAGATGCGCGATTTCGGTGAGCTCCGGCGCGGAAATGAAGACGGCGTCGGTCATTGCGGCTCCTGATCGAATCCCGGAAGCGCCGGCAGGTTCGGAGTCCTGATGGCGAGAACTCTAAACAGTCTGCCCATCGCCCGTTTGTTTTTCGTATCCGTCAGGCGCGCCATGCCGGCCGCGAGCATGATCTTCTGGTCGTCGGTCGCGCGGCGCGCCAGCGCAGCGGCGCGCGTCGCGATGCCCATCGCATGAAGAAAGGCGGCCTGTGTGACAGGTCCCTGCGTCGCCGCGCCGGCCTTGCGAGCGGCTTCGCCAAGCGCCGCGAAGTTCACATGGGCGGTGAGATCGGCTTCGCCTGGCGTTGAGAAAACATCGACATATTGATGCGCCTTCATCGCCTGCAGCGTATCGCCCAAGCCATCGAAGGCGTGGCCGTAATCGATGAAGAGCGCCGCCCCGCCATCCGCGACAAGGCGCGTCGACAGCGACTCGATGATCGCGAGCGAGGTCGGCGACGTCTCCATGATCGCGCCAGGGGGCGCTTCATCACGACCTGTAATTTCAGTGAGTTCGCCCGGCGTAAATTGCAGGCGGCCCTCGTCGTCGCAGCCGATGCGGCGTTCGCGCCAGCCATCCTCGTTGCGCAGATATTGCCGGATCGGCAGCGCGTCGAAGAATTCGTTGGCGACGATAATGAGAGGCGCGCGCGGCAACGCATCAATCGTCTCATGCCATGAGATCGGCGCCGGCGCGCCGACCAGAGCCGCCTGCTGCATCTCGCGCAATGTCGGGCTCGTTTCGACGAGATGAACCCGCGCCGCATTGGTCATCCCGGGCAGCGCGCGCAACGCCCGCAGCGCATCGCTCATCAGCGTTCCGCGGCCAGGTCCCAGCTCGACGAGATGAATTTCCGCTGGAGCGCCCATCGCGCGCCAGACAGTCGCCATCCAGACGCCGATCAGTTCGCCGAACATCTGGGAAATGTCGGGCGAGGTGATGAAGTCGCCCCGCGCGCCGAACGGCTGGCGCGTCATGTAGTAGCCATGCTCGGGGTCGGCGAGGCACAGCTCCATGTAGCGGTCGAGGCCGATCGGGCCGTCGCGGCGGATGAGTTCGACGATGCGGCGGTGAAGCGGCGTCACGAGGCCGTGGCGGTGAGGGGCGCCGGCCGCGAGCGCAGGATCAGCCAGAGCCCGAGGAGAAGGAGCGGCAACGACAGCAGCATGCCCATGGTGAGCCAGCCGCCGAACAGGAAGCCGAGCTGCACATCAGGTTCGCGGAAAGTCTCGCAGAAGGTGCGCGCCAGCGCATAGCCGACGCCGAACAGTCCGGCGACGAAGCCGGGCCGCTTGAAGCCGCCGGCGCGAATCACGAAAGCGAGCACGATGAAGAGCAGGACGCCCTCGGTCAGCGCTTCATAGATCTGGCTGGGATGGCGTGGCGAGGGGCCGCCATGGGGAAAGGCCATGGCCCAGGGGACATCGCTCGGCCGACCCCACAATTCGCCATTGATGAAGTTGGCGATGCGGCCAAGGAAGAGACCGACCGGCGCGACAGCGCAGGCGACGTCGAGCGTCGAAAGGAGCGGCCAATTGTTGCGGCGGCAATAAAGAACAATTGCAAGGCCGCAGCCGGCGAGCCCGCCATGAAACGACATGCCGCCGCGCCAGACCGCGAAGGCTTCCAGCGGGTTCGCGAGATATTCGGCGGAATTGTAGAACAGCACATAGGCCAGCCGCCCGCCGGCGACGACGCCGATGGCGCACCACACCAGCATGTCGTCGAGCCTGTCAGGATCGGGGCGCGGCTGGGTTTTCGCCCACAGAGCGTCGGTCGCGGCGAGACGGCGCGCATAGAACCAGCCGCCGATCAGCCCCACGACATAGGCGAGCGCATACCAGCGGATCGCGAAAGGCCCGATTTCGATCAGAATCGGATCGATCTGCGGGAAGGCGAGGGCGAGGACGGGCTGCATCGGCGGGCCGGAATGGCCCCGCGAGCGCGGTCCGTCAAGCGGGCGCGGCGCAACGGATCGTCCGTGGCGGCCGTTGCTGTTTTGGAATGGTGGCGCTAATTTTGTGCTGTCATGATGATCCGCGCTTTCAACATCGCCTCTGTCTTCTTCCTGAGCCGCTGACGGCCTCGCTTTCGAGCGAGCGGAAGAGCCGCTGCGTCACGGTCGATTCGCCGGACGCAGTTCGATGGATCATACGGCCGCGCCATTTCCATTCAGAACGCTGCGTTCGGCCAGACGACGGTGAGCATCATGACTTATGGCGATTATCCCACCTCGCGCACGCTCAGCGGCAAGCAAGTGGAGCAGTTCATCCGGGATGGATTCGTTCGGATCGATCACGCTTTTCCGCGCGAGTTGGCGGAGGAATGTCGCGCCATTCTTTGGCGAGACATTCCCTGCGACGCCAACAATCCGACGACGTGGACGCGGCCGGTCGTCCGGCTTGGCTGGTATGGGCAGGAGCCGTTCAAGAAGGCCGTGAACGCGCCGGCCGTCTGCGCCGCTATCGACCAACTCGTCGGCAAGGGGCGGTGGTCCCCGCGCAATGATCTCGGGGCATTTCCGGTGCGTTTTCCGCACCCGTATGATCCCGGCGACGCCGGATGGCATGTCGATCTCAGCTTCCCAGGCGACGATTGCGATCCCAGCGAGCGCAACGATTTCTCTGCATGGCGGGTGAATGTCGCCTCGCGAGGCCGCGCGCTCCTGATGCTGTTCCTCTTTTCCGATGTCGGTCCGCTGGACGCGCCGACCCGGATCAGGGTCGGCTCGCATCTGGATATGGCGCGCTATCTTGCGCCTGCCGGGGAGGCAGGCCGGTCCCGGATGGAGCTGGATGACATGGGAGCTGATCGGTCCGAGGCGCTGGCCGCGGGAGAGGCGGGGACGGTCTATCTCTGCCATCCGTTCCTCGTCCATGCGGCGCAGGCCCATCGCGGATCGACGCCGCGCTTCATGGCGCAGCCGTCTCTGGGGCTCCGAGAACCCTACCGGCTGGAGCGGGAAGGAGGCGATTACTCGCCAGTGGAGATCGCAATACGGCGTGCGTTGGCGGAGATCGCTCGGTAGCCAGCCGATATCTCGCCTGAGACGGCGGCCGGCCATGCCGGCGCCTGTTTCGTTTGCGCCCGTCCGCCCCTTCGGCTATAGGCGCGCCATCCCAGAACATCAGTGATGATCGGGATGGCCGGCCGGGGAGGCCGGCCTGACCATGAGAGATTTTGCCCGGACGCTTCCCGAGCGCCGGCCGCAGCCGAGAGGGATTTTCGCCCCATGACGACCGGCCCCCTGATGCCCAAGGCCACTGCAGTATGGCTGGTGGACAACACCGCGCTTACCTTCGAGCAGATCGCGGCCTTCTGCGGCCTGCACCCGCTGGAGGTGAAGGGCATCGCCGACGGCGAGGTCGCAGCCGGCATCAAGGGCCTCGATCCCGTCACGTCAGGCCAGCTCACCCGCGAGGAGCTCGCGCGCGCCGAGAAGGATTCGGGCGTGCGCCTCAAGGTGCTGGCGCCCAAGGTCGCGGTGCCCGCTCCCTCCACCAGCCGCAAGGGACCGCGCTACACGCCGCTGTCGCGTCGTCAGGACCGGCCGAACGCCATCCTCTGGCTGGTGCGCAACCATCCCGAACTGAAAGACGCGCAGATCATGCGTCTTGTCGGCACGACCAAATCGACCATCGCGCAAATCCGCGATCGCACCCACTGGAACGCCGCTCAGCTTCAGCCGATGGACCCGGTGACGCTCGGCCTCTGCTCGCAGATCGATCTCGATTTCGAGGTGGCGCGCGCCGCCAAGGAGAAGCCAGCCCCGATGGAGACCGGCGCCCGTCTTCTGCCGGCGGAGTCGACCACCGCGAAGCCGGCCGCGCCGGCGGAAAGCTCGTCGCCGCGTCGTGAAGCCGACATCGACGCCGACGCGGTGTTCGCCAACATCAATCAGGGCCGCCGTTCCGACGCCGACGCCGAATAATCCATTTCGCTGCACGATTCGACGTCTGGTCTCGCCATGATCCGCACGCCCGTCATGACCGTGATGATCGACGCCGCCACCAAGGCGTCGCGTTCGCTCAAGCGCGACTTCGGCGAGATCGAGAATCTTCAGGTGTCGATGAAGGGGCCGGGCGATTTCGTCTCGGCCGCCGACAAGAAGGCCGAGAAGATCATCTTCGAATCCCTGTCGAAGGCGCGGCCCGGCTATGGTTTCGTGATGGAGGAGTCGGGCGTCGTCGAAGGCAGCGATCAGAGCCATCGCTGGCATATCGATCCGCTCGACGGCACCACCAATTTCCTGCACGCGATCCCGCACGCGGCGATCTCGATCGCGCTGGAGCGCGATGGCGCTCTCGTCGCCGGCGTGGTCTATGACTTCATCAAGGAAGAGCTGTTCATCGGCGAGAAGGGGCAGGGCGCCTATCTCAACAACCGGCGCATCCGCGTGTCGGCGCGACGGTCGAGCGCGGAAGCGTTGATCGGCACCGGCATTCCCCATATCGGCAAGGGCGGCCACGCCGAATCGCAGCGCGAGATCGCGCAGGCGATGCTGACATTCCAGAATGTGCGCCGCATGGGCGCCGCGGCGCTCGATCTCGCCTATGTCGCCTGCGGCCGCTTCGACGGCTTCTGGGAGCGCAAGCTCAATTCATGGGACATCGCGGCCGGCGCGCTGATCGTGCGCGAGGCCGGCGGCTTCATCAGCAATATGAAGGGCGGCGAATTCACCGTCGACACGACTGACGTCTGCGCCGGCAATGAAGCCATTCATCTGGCTCTGCTCGCGGCGCTCAAGAAGGCCGCATAGCGCTTCGCTGACGACCGGCCGTCGTCAACCATTTATCTGCACAAGCGGCGCGTTAGCCTTCTTCCAGGCGCCGAGCCCGCCATGGATGTGGCAGGCGGATGCGATGCCGGCGTCCTGCGCCGCCTGAACCGCCATCGCCGACCGCTCGCCATAGGCGCAGTAGAAGATGATGCGTTTTCCCGTCGACTGCGCCAGCTCATAGAGCAGACCGCCGGGGCGGACATTTTCGTTCAACTCGTTGTAGGGCGCGTGTAGCGAGCCCGGAATGACGCCGTGCCGCTCGCGCTCGCGCGGCTCGCGCAGATCGACCAGCGCCACGTCGCGCCGTTCGAGCAATGGAATCGCATCGGCGGGTGAGACAGCCCAGCCGCGATGCTCGATCTCCTCCTGTGACAGGCCCATGCGCAGATTCGCGGGAACCGCGACATCCATCATCTTGGGGTTGGGCAACTTCAGATTGTTCATGAGGTCGACATATTCGTCCATCGACTTCACCTGCAGGCGCGGATTGAACGCCCGCTCTTCGCCAATCGTGCTGACTGTTTCGCCCTTGTAGTCGTGCGCCGGGAAAACCATCGTCTCGTCGGGCAGCTTCAACAGCTTGCCGAACAGCGACTGATATTGCGCGCGCGGATCGCCATTCTGGAAATCGGTGCGGCCGGTGCCACGGATCAACAGCGTGTCGCCGGTGAAGACGCGGTCCTTCAGCAGGAAGCTGTAGGAATCGTCGGTGTGGCCTGGCGTGTAGAGCACGTCGAGCGCGACGCCCTCGATCTCCACCTTGTCGCCTTCAGTGACGCGCATCGAGACGACATCGACGCCGCTATGCTCGCCCATGACCGTGACGCAATGGGTGCGGTCGCGCAGCGCGCCAAGGCCAGTGACATGGTCGGCGTGGACGTGAGTGTCGACGGCCTTCACGAGCCTGAGATCAAGTTCGCGCATGAGCTGGAGATAGCGATCCACTTTCTCCAGCACGGGATCAATGATCAGCGCCTCGCCGCCGCGACGGCTGGCAAGGAGGTAGCTGTAGGTGCCTGAGGTCTGATCGAAGAGCTGTCGAAAGATCATGGCGGAGCCCCTCTGATCAGATGAGGATCAGGACTGGCCGGGCTGCGGCACGATTCTGATGTAGGGTTTCGGCGCGCGCCAGCCTGCGGGATAGATTTTCTTGGCGTCATCGTCCGAAACCGAACCGGCGATGATGACGTCGTCGCCCTGCTTCCAGTTCACCGGCGTCGCGACGCGATGCTTGGCGGTGAGCTGCAAGGAATCGATGACGCGCAACACCTCATCGAAATTGCGGCCTGTCGTCATGGGATAGACGAGGATCAGCTTGATCTTCTTGTCCGGTCCGATGACGAACACGTTGCGCACCGTCTGGTTGTCCATGGGCGTCCGCTTCGAGGCGTCGCCTGACGCCGCCGCTGGCAGCATGCCCCAGGTCTTCGAGATGCTGAGATCGGTGTCGCCGATCATGGGATAATTCGGCGCGGCGCCTTGCGTCTCCTCGATGTCGCGCGCCCAGCGGCCGTGATTGTCGACGGGATCGACGCTGAGCCCAATGATCTTCACGTTGCGCTTGTCGAAGTCCGGTTTGATCTTCGCCATATAGCCAAGCTCGGTGGTGCAGACCGGCGTGAAATCCTTGGGGTGCGAGAACAGCACGCACCAGGAATCGCCGATCCAGTCATGGAAGCGGATGGTTCCTTGCGTGGTTTCGGCCGTGAAGTCGGGAGCGAGATCGCCGATTTGGAGTGTCATGTTCGTCCCCTCATTGTTTCGCCTTGTGGCGATGTAAAAAGCTCAATCGATTTCGCGATATCTCGATCTTAAATTCGCGCGGCCATTCATCGATCCCCGCGAGGCGCGCCGACCTGATTAATTTCCCGGATTTGTCGCCGGCTACGCTTGCGGCCGCGCGTCGGCAGGCCGTTCAAAAGCGAGCATTTGGCCGGGTCGGCGCCTTGTCAAGACGATCAATCGATCCGCCACTTGCGCGCGCGGGCGGCCCGTCCGAACATGCCCTCGCGGACGGTTTGGAGAGGCTGCGCCCGTGAGCGGTTACGACGATCTGGAAGGCCAGCGGCTGACGCCGCCGCGCATCCATCTGGTGCGGATGGCCGTCTTCGTGATCCTCGCCGCTTTCGTCGGCTTGATCCTGCAGCGGCCGATCGTCTCCGCCTTTTTGTACAATCCTGGCCTCAACGGTCTGATCGCGGCGGTGCTGTTGATCGGCATCATTCTCGCAGTGCGGCAGACCGTCCGGCTGTTCCGCGAAGTGCGCTGGGTGAATTCGCTGCGCCGCGCCTCCGACAGCGACCGCCAACCCAAGCCGCCGGTGCTGCTCGCGCCGATGATGGCGCTGCTTGGCGACGCCGCCGGCCGCACGCCGATCTCCACCGGCACGCTGCGGGCGGTGCTCGATTCGCTGGAGGCGCGCCTCGACGAGGGGCGTGACATCCTCCGCTATCTCACAGGCCTGCTCGTCTTCCTCGGACTGCTCGGCACGTTCTGGGGTCTGATCGATACGGTCGGTTCGATCGGCAAGGTGATCGCCTCCATGCGCACCGGCGGTGAAGCCGGCGCGCTGTTCGATGAATTGAAGACAGGCCTCGCCTCGCCGCTCGGCGGCATGGGCATCTCATTTTCGTCCTCGCTGTTCGGCCTCGCCGGTTCGCTGATCCTCGGCTTCCTCGATCTCCAGGCCGGGCAGGCGCAAAATCGCTTCGCCAACGAGTTGGAGGAGTGGCTGGCGCGCAGCGCGGTTGATTCGACGCCGCGCACGTCGGAGCCGACCGTGATCGCCGGCGTGACAGCGCCCGCCTTCGCCGCCGCCGTTCCACAAGGCATGGCCGATCTCAAGCCGACGCTCGACCGGTTGCAGGCGACGCTGGCCGATCTCTCCACCAGCCGTTCGGCGACGCAGGCGCTCGCCAATCTGGCCGAAGGCATCCAGGGCCTCGTGCATCACATGCGCAATGAGCAGCAGATGATCCGCGATTGGGTTGACGCCCAGGCCGAACAGCAGCGCGACATGAAGGCGCTGCTGGAGAGGCTGGCGCGCGAACATCAGCGGAGTTGAACTGATGGCGTCCGCGTCCCGCCGCCGCTCCGGCGGCATGGATTACTGGCCGGGCTTCGTCGACGCGCTCTCGACGCTGCTGCTCGCGATCATCTTCGTGCTCTCGGTCTTCGTCATGGGCCAGTTCCTGCTCAGCCAGGAGATCGCGGGCCGCGACACGGCGCTGCAACGCCTGCAACGCCAACTCTCGGAACTGACCGATATGCTGGCGCTGGAGCGCGCCGGCAAGAAATCGCTCGAAGACAGTCTCGGCCTCGCCAACATCACGCTCAATGCGGCTGATGTGGCGCGCAAGCGGCTTGAGGAGCAGCTTGCCACCGGCGGCGACGCGGCGGCCGCGGCGAACACGGCGCAGCGCGCGCTCCTCGACGAAAAGCAGATCACCCAGCGGGCGCTGGCGCAGATCGAGACATTGAATCAGCAGATGGCGGCGTTGCGCCGGCAGATCTCCGCGCTCGAGGAGGCGCTCGGCGCAAGCGAGAACAAGGAGAAGGAAAGTCAGACGCGCATCGCCGATCTCGGCCTGCGGCTCAATGTGGCGTTGGCGCAGCGCGTGCAGGAATTGACGCGCTATCGTTCTGAATTCTTCGGACGCATGCGCGAGATCATCGGCGCCAGGCCCGATATCCGCGTGGTTGGCGATCGCTTCGTGTTCCAGTCGGAAGTGTTCTTCGATCTCGGCCAGGCGCAATTGAAGCAGGCCGGCATGCCGGAGCTCGACAAGCTCGCCTCGACCATCGCCGATCTCGCACGCGAAATTCCGCCAGATGTGAACTGGATTTTGCGCGTCGACGGACACACCGATTCGCGGCCGCTGTCGGGAACGGGTCAGTTCAAGTCGAACTGGGATCTCTCGACCGCGCGCGCCGTGTCGGTCGTGCAATATCTCGTCAGCAAAGGCATTCCCGCGAACCATATCGCCGCGACGGGTTTTGGCGAGTTCCAGCCGCTGGAGCTTGGAACCGATGATGATTCAAACCGCCGCAACCGCCGCATCGAGTTCAAGCTGACGGAGAGGTGATTCTTCTGTCCCCGGTTCCATGTAGCGAGGCGAAGCCGAGCGGAATGGAGACCGGGGTCCAGCGAAGAATTGCGAGCGAAGCGAGCGCGACTATTTCCCCGATGAGGAAGCGCGCCGACGGCGCGGCTTGTTCTCCGGACCCCGGACACGATTCCGCTCGGCTGCTCCTCGCTTCACCGTTCCGGGGACGGGGTGATCAAAACGCCAATCTTCGCGCGCGCTTGACCATCGGGATCGCCTCGATCGCGCGCAGCACATCGTCCGACACGCGCTCGTCGATGGACACGAAGCAGATGGCGTCGCCGCCCGGCTCCGTGCGGCCCATGTTGAAGATCGCGATATTCACGCCGGCGTCGCCGAGCAGCATGCCGAAACGGCCGATGAATCCCGGCTTGTCCTGATTGCGCACATAGATCATGTGCGGCGCGAATTCCGCGTCCATCTGGATGCCGCGGATTTCGGTGACGCGCGGCTTGCCGTCATGGAACACAGTGCCGGCGGCGTCGCGCGGCATGTCCTCGGCGATGATCTGCAGCTTGATCTCGCTCTCGACATTGCTGGCGGCGGAGCTCTTCACCTCCTCGATGACGATACCCTTCTCCTTCGCAACCAAAGGCGCGTTGACCATGTTGATGTCGGGCAGGAAAGGCTGCAGCGCGCCCTTCACCGCCGCGGCTGTCAGCGCGCGGGTGTTCAGTTCGGCGACCGCGCCGATATATTCGATGCGGATGCCCTTGACCGCGGCTTCCGTGAGCTGACCGAGGAAGGAGCCGAGCTTTTCCGCCAGCGACACGAAGGGCTTCAGGCGTGGCGCCTCTTCCGCCGTGATCGAGGGGAAATTCACCGCGTTGCTGATCGCGCCGCGCAGGAGATAGTCCGACATCTGCTCGGCGACCTGCAACGCGACATTCTCCTGCGCTTCCGTCGTCGCTGCGCCGAGATGCGGCGTGCAGACGACGTTGGGCAGGCCGAACAGCACGTTGCTTTCCGCCGGTTCGACCGAGAACACGTCGATCGCCGCGCCCGCGACATGGCCCGACTTCAGCGCCGCAGCCAGCCCATCTTCGTCGATGAGGCCGCCGCGCGCGCAATTGATGATGCGCACACCCTTCTTCGTCCTGGAGATATTCTCGGCGGACAGGATGTTCTTCGTCTTCTCCGTCAAAGGCGTGTGCAGCGTGATGAAGTCAGCGCGATGCAGGAGATCGTCGAGCTCGACCTTCTCGACGCCGATCTGCAACGCGCGTTCCGGCGACAGGAAAGGATCATAGGCGATGACGCGCATTTTCAGGCCGACGCCGCGCTCGGCGACGATCGCGCCGATATTGCCGCAGCCGATGACGCCGAGAACCTTGCCGGTGATCTCGACGCCCATGAAGCGGTTCTTCTCCCACTTGCCGGCTTGCGTGGAGCGATCGGCTTCCGGCAGCTGACGCGCGAGCGCAAACATCATCGCGACGGCGTGCTCGGCCGTCGTGATCGAGTTGCCGAAGGGCGTGTTCATCACGATCACGCCTTTTGAGGTGGCTGCGGGAATATCGACATTGTCGACGCCGATGCCGGCGCGACCGATGACTTTCAGGTTTTTCGCGGATTCGAGCAGCTTCGCTGTGACCTTGCTGGCGGAGCGGATGGCGAGGCCGTCATAGTCGCCGATCACAGCGGCGAGCTTGTCCTTGTCTTTGCCGAGCGAGGCGTCGAAGGTGACGTCGATGCCGCGATCCCTAAAGATCTGGACGGCGGCGGGAGAAAGAGCGTCGGAAATGAGTACACGGGGTTTGGTCATTGGGGGCTCCTCACCCTCCCCTTGAGGGGGAGGGTCGGCGACATCGTCGCCGGGGTGGGGTGAGACGATGATGCAAATGATCGTTGATTGGCGGCGACGGTGAGAGCACCCCACCCCGCCGCGCCTTTGGCGCGTCGACCCTCCCCCTCAAGGGGAGGGTGAGCGTTCAAGCCGCTTTCGCGAGCTTCGCCTTCTCCGCCGCGAACGCCCAGTCGAGCCACTGAGTCAGCGCCGCAACATCGCTTGTGTCGACGGTCGCGCCGCACCAGATGCGCAGGCCGGGAGGGGCGTCGCGATAGGCGCCGATGTCGTAGGCGACATTTTCCTTTTCGAGCGCTGCGACGATGCCTTTCGCGACAGCCGCGACTGCATCTGCGCCTTTCGACGTCACGTCGGGATCGACGATCTTGAGACAGACCGAGGTGTTCGAGCGCGTCGCAGGATCAACCGCGAGAAAATCGGCCCAGGCCGAATTGCTCGCGCGCGTCCAGTCGGCGATGGCCCTGGTGTTGGCGTCAGCGCGCGCGATCAGCGCGGGCAGGCCGCCGAGCGACTGCGCCCATTCCAGCGCATCGATATAGTCCTCGACGCAAAGCATCGACGGCGTGTTGATCGTCTCGCCCTCGAACACGCCGGCGTTCAGTTTGCCGTTGCTGGTCAGGCGGAAAATCTTCGGCAGCGGCCAGGCCGGCTTGTAGGTTTCGAGCCGTTCGACAGCGCGCGGCGAGAGAATGAGCACGCCATGCGCGGCTTCGCCGCCGAGCACCTTCTGCCAGGAGAAGGTGACGACATCGAGCTTCGGCCAATCGAGTTCCTGCGCGAACGCCGCCGACGTCGCGTCGCAGATCATGAGGCCTTCGCGATCGGCGGCGATCCAGTCGCCGTTGGGAACGCGCACGCCTGACGTGGTGCCGTTCCAGGTGAAGACGACGTCGCGCGTCTTCGTATCGATCTTGGAGAGATCGGGCAGTTCGCCGTAGCCGGCCTTGATGACGCGCGCGTCGGCCAGCTTCAACTGCTTGACCACGTCGGTCACCCAGCCTTCGCCAAAGGATTCCCACGCCACCATGTCGACGGGACGCTGTCCAAGCAGCGACCACAACGCCATCTCGACGGCGCCTGTGTCGGACGCAGGCACGATGCCGACCTTGTAGTTCTTGGGAACGCCGAGAATTTCCGCGGTGAGATCGATCGCGCGTTTCAGGCGCGCCTTGCCGATCTTGGCGCGATGAGATCGCCCGAGGGTGGAAGTATCCAGATTTTGCAGGGAGTAGCCAGGGCGCTTGGCGCACGGGCCCGATGAAAAATGAGCGCGCGCAGGGCGCACGGCGGGGGTCGTCATCGCGATGTCTCCATCCTTACAGATGGGCGCTCCTCGGTGGGGAGGAGTGTCCCGCCGCCGGCCATAGGGGCGCGCGGCGGCGGCGTCAACGAGAAAGAAAATCTCCGCGCCGCAATGCAAAAGCCTTTGCGATGATCGTTCTTCTTCCTTGTACGGAACGAAAAGTGGCTTTCTCCATTCTCTCAATGGTTTTTCATCGAGGAGGCATGTCGTGGACCGTCGATTCCTGTTTCTTGGCCTTGCGACCCTTCCGCTCGCGGCCTGCGCCGGCACAACCACCACGGAGCAGCGCATCGGCGGCGCCGCGGTTGGCGCAGGCGCAGGCGCTGTTGTGGCGGGACCGGTCGGAGCTGTCGTGGGTGGCGCGGCGGGCGCAATCACGGGTCCGAGCGTCGTGCGCGAGGGCCGTCGCTCGACATGGCGTCGTCGGCGTCGCCGCCGTCGCTACGCGCAGTAAGCGCGCAGCACAATTCGAGATGATGCAGGCGCGTCCGAAATGGTCGCGCCTGACGTTCAACGGAACATGTAACGCAGGCCGACTTTCACTTCGTTGACTTTCACATCGTCGACTTTTGCAGCGACGCCGAAGGGGTCGCTGTTGGTCGTGACGCCGCCGAGATTGATGAAGCGATAGCCGATGTCGAGCGCAAGCGCGTCGGTGAGTTGCACAGCCGTGCCCGCCATCAGCGCCCATGCGAATCCGGTCTTCGATGAGTTCGGCAGCGTCGCCGTCGGTCCGCTCGGCGTGCAGAGCGCGTTGTAGCAAAACACCTGCGTCTGCCAGTTGCGCACGTCCTTTGCCGCGACGCCGACGCCGGCGCCGACATAGGGCGTAAAGCCGGACCAGCTTCCAAGATCGATATAACCGTTGACCATGAAGGTGCGCGCCGAGAAGCGAGCGCGCTCATCGGAATATCCGTTCACATAATTCGTGCCGGAGTTTGTCGCGTGGAACGTGCTTGATTTACGCCATTCGACGGTCGCGTCGGCGCGGAACCAGTTGTTGAATTTATATCCAACGCCAGCGCCGACGAGGAAGGACTTGCCGAGCCTCTCATCTTCGAAAGTGCGGATGAGGCCGCCCGGCAACAATCCGTTGACGGTAGGACGCGTCGGCATGACGTAGCCGACATCGCCGCGCAGATACCATCCGCCGGTGTTGATCGCGGCAGCGACCGGCGCGATGACGGCGGACGCGAGATCGGCGGCTTGCGTTGCTGACGTCAGCGAAAATGCGGCGACGACGGGCAGAAGAACGCGGCGCATGAAATCCCCGGAGCAATCGCCCGATGCGGGCTCCGGTGAAAGGAATCACGCCGGGGTTAAGCGCCGGTTAACCTTAACGAACTGCTCGCGTGACGCGTGCAGGGATGCGCGGAATTCAGGGGCGTGACATAGTTGACGACGACGGTCGCCACGTCCGCCGGAATCACGCCCGGCGTCACCGTGCGTCGAATTTTTTCAGGACATGTTCAAGCTCGACCATCTCACGGTGATCGCTCCGACCCTGGCCGAAGGCGTCGCTCACATCAGCGCCTGCATCGATCTGGACGTCCCTTTCGGACAGCGCCACGCCTATATGGGCACCCACAATCACCTGCTTCAGCTTGGCGACTCGATCTATCTCGAGATCGTCGCTCTCGACCCGGACGCCGAGGCTCCCGGCCGCGCGCGCTGGTTCGGTCTCGACGATCAGAAGGCCGTAAGAGCCAACTGGGATGCGGGGCGGCGCCTTCGCGGATGGGTTGCAAGGACAGATGCGATCGATCTGTTCCTTGCAGGCCGCGAGACCATTTTCGGGAAGAAAGTCTCTCTGCCGTGGGTTGCGTCCGCGTTCGAGTTCGCAATTCCGGATGACGGCTCGCTTCCTCTCGACGGCGCTGCGCCATCCATCATCGACAGGCGCGGCAAGCCGCGGTCGATGGCGACGATGGCTGATCTCGGCGCCCGGCTGCGATCATTCTCTCTCGAACATCCCGATGCTGCGATGATCTCCGAGCTCTATCGAAGCCTCGAGATCGACCGGCCTCCGATCGTCATGCACGGCGACGCTCTTCGCTATCGCGCGCAAATCGAAACTCCTGCGGGCCTGAAGGAACTCTTCTGAGGGAATGCAGTGGATCGCGCGCTCCCTGGACATCGCGCGTGAATTGAGAGCGGCGCGCAAACAAAAAGCGCGGCCGAAGCCGCGCTTTTCAGGGAGAGCCGACCGAAGCCGACTGACATCAGCCCTTGCGGACGACGACCGGGATCGGCGGCGGCGCGTAGTCCGGGCCGCCAAGCAGCCAGCGGAAGCCGAGCTTGATGTCGTGGGAGTCGATGTCGCGGATTTTCACCGACGTGCCGGGCAGACAGGTCAGCGTGCAGGCGAGACCGGATTCGGCCTTGCCCATGTTGAGATAGCGATAGCCGAGTTCGAGCTTCACGTTCGGCGTGACGTCGTAGGCGACGCCGGCCATGAGCGCCCAGGCGAGACTGGTTTTCGATTTGCCGTCGAAGCCGCCGACCGCCGCGAAGGGCCCGCCGCCGGCCGCCGGCAGCGAGTTGCCGATATCGTCCAGCGCGCTCACGCGATGATATGCGGCGCCGACGCCTGCGCCGAGGAAAGGCGTGAAGCCATGCCAGTTGCCCATGTCGACATAGGCGTTGGCCAGAAACACCGACGTGTTCAGATGACCCGAGATGCTGTTGGTGCCGCGATTTCCGAACGTGTCGGAATAGGTGTCGCGGAAGCCGATTTTGGCCGTGCCGCGCAACTCGCCCGTCACATCGAAGCGGAACCAGTTGTTGAACTGGTAGCCGATGCCGATGCCGGCGAAGCCGACATTGCCGTAGGAGCCGTCATTGTAGGTGACAGAAGTCGTCGCCGGCAGGTTCTGGTACGTGCCCTTGACGTTGCCCATCACGCCCATGCCGACGTCGCCGCGGAGATAGACGCCGGAAGCGTCGATCGAGCCGCGCAGCGGAGCGGCGGGATAGGCCATCGGAGGCGGCGGCAGATCGGCGCCGGAGGCGACGGCTGTCGCGCCGATGACCAGCGCGCCAGCCAGCGCGAAGGTATTCAAAGCGCCCATCGAAAACTTCCTTCCATGAAGGAGGGGCGCGAACCGCAGCCCCCTACGCAGGTTGAAACGTCGTCACGTTGCAGGAACTTTCCTAAGGACCGGTTAAGGTTAAATCTTAGGGTTAAGACTGTGGCGCAGGCGCAACGCGCGAGCCGTCCACCTCGGTCGCTTTGTCCCTGCCCCGTGCTAGAATGAGACGCTGCGGCCGGCGAACCGGGACGGCGCGGCGGCCCATGCGCAGCCGCGTTGACGCCTTCGGCGACCGGCCGAAGACGGGAGGCTCATCCCATGACCACCTACATCATGCTGGCGAACTGGACGGCTCAGGGCGCCGCCAAGGCGAAAGATTCCCCGGCGCGTCTCGATGCGGCGAAACGGGCGCTCGCGGAAATGGGCGGCGAATTCAAGGCCTTCTTCATGACCATGGGCCGCTACGACATGATCGCAGTCTATGAGGCGCCCGACGATGCGGTCGCCGCGCGTTTCGTGCTTCAGCTCGGCATGATGGGCAACATCCGCACGGAAACGCTGAAGGCGTTCCCCGAGGCCGCCTATCGCGAGATCATGAAGTCGGTGGCTTGAGCTTGCGCAGGCGCCGCGCTTCTAGAGCATGGCGCGAAAAAGTGGGAACCGGTTTTTCGCTTAAGCTATGCTCTAAACTTCTGGAATCGATCACGTTCCCGCACTTTGATTGATTCAATCAAAATGCGGCGTGATCTACGCGGCGCTCTTCGCCAGAACTTCGACCACGTCGCCGACCACGGTCTCGACGAGATCGCGGTCGTCGCCTTCCGCCATCACGCGGATGACGGGCTCGGTGCCGGACGGGCGGATAACGAGCCGTCCGTTGGCGCCGAGACGCTTGCGCGCATCCTCGATCGCGGTGACGACGCTGTCTTCCGTGAGCGGCTGCTGACCGCCGCGATAGCGCACGTTCTTGAGAATCTGCGGCAGCGGCTCGAAGCAGTGACAGACCTGGCTCACCGGCTTCTCCAGGCGTTTCACGACCGCAAGCAACTGCAGCGCCGCGACGAGTCCGTCGCCGGTCGAGGAATAATCGGAGAGAATGATGTGGCCTGACTGTTCGCCGCCGAGATTGTAGCCATGCTCGCGCATGTGCTCGAGCACATAGCGATCGCCGACCGCGGTGCGCGCGAGCGTCAGGCCGATGCCGCCGAGAAATCTTTCAAGGCCGAGATTCGACATGATGGTCGCGACGATTCCCGGCTGCGACAGGCGGCCATCCTCGCTCCATGAGCGCGCGATCACCGCCATGAGCTGATCGCCATCGACGTGATGACCCTTCTCATCGACGATCAGCACGCGATCGGCGTCGCCATCGAGAGCAATGCCGATATCAGCCCGCAATTCGCGCACCTTGCGCGTCAGCGCTTCGGGCGCAGTCGAGCCGACATCGCGGTTGATGTTGAATCCATCGGGCTCGACGCCGAGCGGAAACACCTCTGCGCCAAGCTCCCAGAGCGCGGCGGGCGCCACTTTGTGCGCGGCGCCGTTGGCGCAGTCGAGCACGATGCGCAGCCCGTCGAAATCGATGTTGCGCGGCAGCGTGCGCTTGGCGAATTCGATATAGCGGCCATGGGCGTCGTCAACGCGCTTGGCGCGGCCGACCTTCTCCGACGCCGCAAGCCTGGCCGAGATATCGGAATCGAGCAGCGCCTCGATCTCCTTCTCGATCTCATCGTTCAGCTTGTAACCGTCAGGGCCGAACAGCTTGATGCCGTTGTCTTCATAAGGATTGTGCGAGGCGGAAATCATCACGCCGAGATCGGCGCGCATCGAGCGCGTGAGCATGGCGATCGCCGGCGTCGGCATCGGACCGAGCTGCAACACGTCAATGCCGACGGAGGTGAAGCCGGCCTGAAGCGCGGACTCGATCATATAGCCGGAGAGGCGCGTATCCTTGCCGATGACGACCCGGTTGCGATGATCGCCGCGGCGGAAGACGAGGCCGGCGGCCTGGCCGACCTTCAGCGCCAGTTCAGGCGTAATCACCTTGTTGGCTCGGCCCCTTATGCCGTCCGTGCCAAAATATTTGCGGGTCATGAATCAGCCCCCTGCGCCGCCGGCGCGGTGCGGTTCTTCTATCCGATCTTAGCCGCAAAACCGTTCAAGAAATGTGAGCGGTTGTTGCAGCCTGTCGTAAGGGCGGCCTAAACAAAAGCCCAGGGGCCATAGCCGACGAATTCAGCGTTCGTCCTTTCCAGCGCCGGAACCGCCTCGGCCGAAGCCGCATAGGCGACGCAAGGCGTCTCGAACAGACGCGCCCACCATTCCGCCTGTTCGGCCACGGCGGCGGGGTCGGGAACGATCTCCTCGCCTCTCTTGCCGCGGCGGGGCTCGCCGAACATCACGTAGTCGACGCCGGCCTCGCCGGCCTCCATGGCCGCATGCCTGGTGTCGAGGCCGCCGCAGCCGACGATGCGGTCGGGCTGCAGCTTCTCGACCGCCGCCTTCAGTTCGACCGCGCTGGCGACGAGATGGACTCCATCCGCGCCGCCGCGCGCCGCGACCGTGGCGTCGCTTTCGATCAGGACTGCAGCGTCGAGCTTCTGCGCCACAGGAGCGAGGATCTTGAGCTGATTGATCGCGCCGCGCTCGTCTGTCGCGCCGAGCCGGAGCAGCACGGATGCGGCGCGCGTGCGCTCGACCGCCGCGCGCAGGATCGGCGCGAAAGCTGCCGCGTCGTCGATGACGGGGGTGATGAGATAAATCTGGGGCTTCGGCATATGGGTCGCGAATGTGCTGGGCGGCCCTTATCAGTGGCGGGCGAGCGCCGCCAGCCTATCGAGGCCCAGCACCGCGAGGCCGGCGACAAGGCTCCAGAAGGCGGAGCCGACGCCGAAAAGAGACAGGCCGGATGCGGCGACGCCGAACGCGATCACGGCGGCGAAGCGCTCCTTCTCCTGCCCCATGGCGGTGGCGAGCGCGCCAGCGAGCGATCCGACGAGGCCGAGACCGGCGGCCGCTATCACCAGCGCTTTCGGCATTGCGAGAATCAGCGTGATGATCGGCGCGGTCGCGAGCGCGATGCCGAACCAGACGAAGCCGTACCAGACGCCGGCTTTCCAACGCTCCTTGGGATCTGGATGCGTATCCGACCCGGTGCAGATCGCCGCGCTGATCGCCGCCATATTGACCATGTGCGCGCCGAAGGGCGCGGCCAGCAACGAGGTCAGGCCGGTGACGAATAACGCCGGTTGCACCGGCGGCTCATAGCCTGCGGCGCGCATCACGGCGAAACCCGGCAGATTCTGCGCCGCCATCGTCACGAGATAGAGCGGCACGCCGACGCCGATCATGGCGGAGAGATCAAAGGTCGGCGGGACATAAGTAAGCGACGGCGCGAAAGTCAGCGCGGGCCATGCGGCCATTCCGGTTCCGAGCGCGAGCGCCATTCCCGCGGCCAGCGCCGCGAGCACGGCGCCGAGCGGATTGATCAGCCGCACCACGAGAAACACGAGCAGGATCACCGTCACGATCAGCGGCGACACGCGCATCTCGTCGAACACCGCAACGACGAAATGAAAAATCACGCCGGCGAGCATCGCCGATGCCACCGGCATCGGAATACGCGCGACCAACGCGCCGAGCGGACGCACGAGCGCGGTCAGGATCATCAGCACGGACGCGAGCAGGAAGGCGCCGACGGCGACGTTGAGCGTGAGGCCCGTCGTCGCTGCGATCAGCGCGGCGCCGGGCGTCGACCAGGCGCAGATGACGGGCTGTTTGTAGCGCCAGCTCAGCACGAGCGCGGCGAGGCCCTTGGCGACAGCGAGCGCCGCGATCCAGGAGACGGTCTGCGCTTCTGTCGCGCCGACCGCCTGCGCGGCCGCAAGCACCACGGCGACAGAGGCGGAGAATCCGACGAAGGCGCAGACGATGGCGGAGAACAGTTGCGACATGGCGCCGGCTTATCCCAGCACGCGGCGCATCGGGAGAGGCGTCGGCGCATGACCGCCTTGCCGGCGCGACTTTTGCCTCGGCCTCTCGGTCTCTGTTCGAGTCTGCGGCATGCGTCTGATCCCGAAGCGCCTCGCGCATTACGCTTTCGGCGTGATCCAGTCCGGCCTGACCAGCGCGATCGCGTCCGGCTTCGGCGTCGTCAGCGCCGGCGGCGAGCGGCTGGCGACGAAATGGCTCGTCGCCTGGGCCGCCTCCTGGGCGCTCATGCTGCCGATCGTCATTCTCGCAGCGCCGGTGATCCGCCGCGCCGTGATGGCGATGACACGCGAGGCGTGAGAGTCCGGCCGGCATGGTAACCATTTGGTAAATGCTCCGGCTCAAGCTTTCCGCACTTTCGCGGAGGCTTTCATGAGCGAAGCGCCCACTCCCGTTCCCGTATCCGAGCCGGTGGCCGAAACGCCCGCGGCTGCGCCGACTTCCGCCGCGCAGGCCGCCGAGGCGATCGCTGCGATGCTGGAAGCGTCGCCCGCGGCCGCGCCCGATATGACGATGCTGGCGCTTGATCGGATCACGACTGTTCCCCCGTCGGAGCCTCTGCCGATCCCTACTGTCGCGCCTCCTCCCGCGCCGGCCATCGTGACGGAGCCCGCTCCGGCGGCTGCGTCGGAGATCGCTCCGGCCGCGCGCGTCGCTCCGCCGGAGCCGCCTGCGCCGCCAAAGCCATCTGCTCTCAGCCTTTTTCTGGCAGCCGCCGGAGCTCGCGCGCAGACGATCGGCTCATCCATCATGGCCTCGGTCTGGGGCCGGCGCGCCGTTTATGGCGGCGGAGTCGTCGGCGCGCTGGCGCTCGGCTGGGCCGGCGCCTCCGCGGTCGCGCCCGCACCGCGGCCCGATCCGATGGCGGCGCTCGCCGTGCAGGTGGACGCGCGCCTCGCGCGTCTTGGCGACGAGGTGAGGGGCCTGCGCGACCAGATGGCGCTGACGGCGAAAAACGGACGTCCGCGTTCGGCTGATGATCTCAAGCCGGTGCAGGAGCGGATCGCGGCGCTGACGGAGGCGTTCGAGAAATTGCGCGGCGATCACGCGGGGCGCGCCAACAATCTCATCGGCGCCGTCGATCGCGTCGAGAAGCTCGATCGCGACGCGATGACGAAGATTGCGCAGATCGCCGAGCGGCTCGATCGCATCGAGCGTCAGACCATGACAACGGGCAGCATCACGCCACCCCAAACGCCAGCTTCGCAGGCCGCGGCGCCGCAACCCGCGCCGCAGCAGGCTGCGATTCCGACGCCGCCCGCGCGTCCGCAGCAGCAGGCGTCGGCTGCGCCTGAAAAGTCCAACGTCACCGCTATCGAACAGAAAACATCGCGCTCCATCGCCGGCTGGGCGCTGCGCGAGATCTATGACGGCGTGGCCCTCATCGAGAATCGCCAATACGGCATGATGGAGGTTGGGCCCGGTCAGACAGTGCGCGGGCTTGGCCGCATCGAGAAAATCGAGCGCCGCAACGGCCGCTGGGCGCTTGTCACCGAGCAGGGCGTGATCCTCGCGAATTGAGGCGCGCGGCGCGAAATTGGTGTAGTCGTCCGGCTTCATAAAGGTCGGACGGCAATGGACAGGATCACAATCGGAATCATCGGTTTTGGAATCATGGGCGAGCGCATGCTCCGCGCCGCGCTCGAACATGCGCCTGACGTTGCGCGCATCAGCGGCGTATGGGATCCTTCGCTCGCAGCGATGGAGCGCATCGCGTCCGCTTTCCCAACAATTCCGCGCATTGCCGATCCATCTGCGCTGATCGCGCAATCCGACTGCGTCTATGTCGCTTCGCCGCCGACGACGCATCTGAGCCACGCGCGCGCCGCCATTCGCGCGGGCAAATCGGTATTCTGCGAAAAGCCGCTCTCGGTCGATGTTGCGGATTCCCGCGCCTTCGTCGCCGAGGCGGGCGCGCGCGGCGCGGTGAATTTTCCCTTCGCCTCGTCGCTCGCGATCGAACGTCTGCGCGGATGGATCGATGAGGGCGTGATCGGCAAGCCGCAGCGCATCGCGATCGAGGTCGGATTCAAGACATGGCCGCGCGCGTGGCAGATGGACGCCGCAGGCTGGCTCGACGGCCGCGCCGAAGGCGGCTTCACGCGCGAGGTCGTCTCGCATTTTCTCTTTCTCACGCGCCGGCTTGGCGGGCCGATGCGCGACCTGAAATCGACGATCGAATTTCCGATCCCTGAGAAGTCCGAGCGCGCCATCGCTGCGAATTTCACTGCGGGTGAACTGCCCGTCGAACTCAAGGGGCGCGTTGGCTCGACCGACAAGGATGATCACAATCTCTGGACGCTCATCGGCGATCGCGGCGCCGTGCGTTTGCGCGACTGGTCGATCGCCGAGCGGCGCATGGGCGATGGCGCATGGGAGATCGATCGCGATGCGCTGCCGCAGGATCGCGCGCGGCCGCTGACATTGAAGCGCCAGCTCGATGGCGTCGCGCGCATGACGCGCGGCGAAAAACATCCGCTCGCGACATTGCAGGAGGCGTTTGAGGTGCAGGAGATTGTTGAGGCGATTTTGCGGTGAGGCGCGAGCGCTCTCCGTCCCCGGTTCGCTGGAGCGCAGCGGAAGCGAGACCGGGGTCCAGCGCAGGAAGGCGCGCCGCAGGCGCGTCGACATTTCTGAATTGGGCGCTCGCTCCGCTCGCAAATCTTGCGCTGGCTCCCGGACACGTCTCGCTTCGCTGACGCTTGCTCGACGTTCCGGGAACGACGTCGCGCCAAATCTGCGCGGCGCGCAGCATCGTCGCCCGCGCATTCGCGCGGCCCATTTCATTTCCACCTTAAACTCTTCCCTTCTCTCGCCTCCTCGGGGAGGCCGGAAGCGCCGCAAGACGCGGCCAGAATATGAGTGTGGGATTTCGCCTTGCGGCGCTCCCGACGCGGATTTTCAGTCTTCCAGTCCTGCGCTCTCCGCGGTCTCCCGCTTAAGGTCCGTCCGGACAGCCTGATCCTAGTGTCAGGCGGGCGCAGTGTCGGAGACGCCGGGAATTCTGAAGCCAGGTCGCATCAGAACCCGCGGATCCGCCCCTTGCTCCTGTTCAGTCCTGACCTGGACAGCCCTGTGTGAGCAAAGGCGAATAGAATATATGCTTATATTCCTAGATCGTCAAGAGAGAAATACGTTGATTGTGGCCTCGGCCGCAACCTTCCTCCCACGTCATCGCCGGGCTTGACCCGGCGATCCAGTTCTCCCTCGATCATCACATGCGTGGCGAGCGGGCCTATTGGGTCTACATCATGGCGAGCGGGCGCAACGGCACGCTCTATGTCGGCGTCACCAACGATCTCGAACGCAGAATATTCGAACATCGCGAAGGGCGCGCAAAGGGATTCACGCAACGCTACGGAGTGACGCGTCTTGTCTGGTATGAGGATTATCCGCGCGCCATTGACGCGATCCAGCGCGAGAAGAACATCAAGAAATGGTCGCGCAAATGGAAGCTCGATCTGATCGAGTCGATGAATCCGGAGTGGCGGGATTTGTATGAGGAACTGGCGATGTGAGGGAAGGCTCGCACTCCATTCTATTTGCCGCTTCTCCGTTTCCCCCCGCTTCTCCGCTCTCCCTCCAGATGTCACGCCCGTCCCCGGACTTGATCCGGGGATCAGCCCGGGCATCCAGTGATCATCCGCGATGTTGAAGCGACGGTCTGGATCGCCGGGTCAAGCCCGGCGATGACGGGGCGGGGCGAATCATTTCAGGAAACAGCGTGGAGCATCGGGGGAATTAGCGCACCAGTCAGGTCCGGGACGCGAATATACGGCGACATTCGGCCAGAAAGGCCATGAGGCTGGAGGGGTGAAAGTAGCTTCTGGGTCTTGACCGGCAAGAAATGCGACCGATGATTCAAAATCACAAAAAAGGCGCTGCGAAAGATGGCAAACCAAATCCCACATTTTTATGAGGTTCACGATCATCAATTACTCTATCACTATACATCTGTGAGCGGGGCTCTCGCTATCCTTAAGAGTCGAAAGTTCTGGCTCTCCGAATATTCAAAGACCAATGACTCATCAGAATATACTTATAGTAGGGAAAACTACGTCAGAGCCTATCAGAATAGGCAGGTCTATATCGATGATGTGCCCCGTTTGGCGGCGACAACAGCTTTAGTTGGTTCAGAGACCAACGCCTCGATGTTCATCGGATGCTTCACCGAAAATCGCGACGATCTAGGTCAATGGCGGAGCTATGCCGACAATGGGCGCGGTTGCGTGATCGGCATCGATCCGAGATATCTTCGCGATGAGGCTGGCGTTGCCATAAAGAGGATCGTTTACAGTGAAATCGATTTAGATCGGTTTGTGAACATTGGGCTTTCGATGCTTCAGGATCACTATTGCGCGGGCCCTAATGATCGCCGCGAATTGAGCAGCTTGGCAACATATTTTGTGGCAGATTTGTTTGCGTTTAAGCATCCTGCATTCGTGGCAGAGAACGAGATTCGAGTATCGCGCATGCTAGTCGTGGACGAATCTGAAAAATATGGCCTTAGAGATGTTGGAGGCAGAACCGCAAGCGGTAATAGAGTAGATGCGCTCGACGTAAAAATGCGGCCGGGACTCTTTGGCGATACACGGTATATCGAACTGCCACTTTCAGTTGGCCATTGCGGTAGCGCCATCAAGTCGATTGGTCTTGGTCCAGCGTGCTCCACTTCGGTTGAAGCAGAAATTCAGGATATGAATCGTAGTCTCCCGGAACCGCTACAAGTTTGGCGGTCGCCGATACCGTATCGGATTTAGTTTCCTTCAAATTGAAGAACTAGTGCGTAATACGCAAACGACTCGATCAATCAAACAAACTGCTCACGCTCTCTTCGCTCGTCGTGCGCGCGATCGCTTCGCCCATGAGAGGCGCGATCGAGATGACGCGGATGTTGTGCGCGACCTTCACCGCCTCCGTCGGCATGATCGAGTCGGTGATGACGAGTTCTTTCAGTTTCGATGACGCGATGCGCGCCACCGCGCCGCCCGAGAGAACGCCGTGGGTGATATAGGCGTAGACTTCCTTCGCGCCATTGTTGAGCAGCGCTTCCGCCGCGTTGACCAGCGTGCCGCCGGAATCGACGATGTCGTCGACGAGGATGCAGGAGCGGCCCTCGACCTGGCCGATGATGTTCATCACCTCGCTCTCGCCGGGGCGGTCGCGCCTTTTGTCGACGATGGCGAGCGGCGCATCGATGCGCTTGGCCAGCGCGCGGGCGCGCACCACGCCGCCGACGTCTGGCGACACGACCATCGCGTTGCGCGTGTCGAGCTTCTCCTTGATGTCGCGCGCCATCAGGGGCGCGCCGAACAGGTTGTCGGTCGGGATGTCGAAGAAGCCCTGGATCTGGCCGGCATGCAGGTCGAGCGTCAGCACGCGGTCGACGCCGGAATGAGTGATCAGATTGGCGACGAGCTTGGCCGAGATCGGCGTGCGCGAGCCCGACCGCCGATCCTGGCGGGCATAGCCGAAATAGGGAATGACCGCGTTGATCCGCCGGGCCGAGGAGCGGCGCGCGGCGTCGGCGATGATCAGGATCTCCATGAGATGATCGTTCGTCGGGAACGAGGTCGGCTGGAGGATGAACACGTCCTCGCCGCGGACATTCTCGAGAATCTCGACGAAGATCTCCATGTCCGCGAACCGCCGGACCGAGGCGTTGGTCAACCTGGTGTTGAGATGGGCGGCGATGGCTTCGGCAAGGGGGCGGTTCGCGTTGCCGGAAACGAGCTTCATGACGCCGTTCGATCCTGGAGCCGCGCCGCGGCGCAGCATTTATGACGGGCGTCTAACAATGCCTGCGTGAGTCCACAAGCCGATTGGAGCTGTTCCACAGAGGTGTTTGGACACGATTTCCGGCGCGGCTTCCTTCTCCCGCTGGGGAAGAAGGCAGAGCCGCTACTCCTCGACCGGGGCGTAGGCCATGGGCTTCGGCGCGGCGGCCGGCTTCGGCTTGGCGTTCGAGGCGACCTTGGTCGGGCTATTGTCAGGGCCGGCGGCGACGAGGAAGCCCGCGATCTCGTTCATGCTCTGGGCGGCGACCGCCTGCAGCGCCCGCTCGTCCACCGCGCTCCAGGGGTCCGACGCCGAACCGCGAAGCTGGGCCGCGCCCTCGATGCGCTGGGCCCGCTTCTGCCTGGAATCATAGACGTCCCAGATGAAGGAGAAGGCGACCTTGCCGTCGTCCGTCGGGGCGGCGTCGAGATAGCCGCGGATGCGGAAGCGCGGCGTGGCGGCAGGCCCGACCAGCTCGATCTGACGCTGCGACGCTTCCTGCGAAAGCACGCCGGCGAATTTCGTGCGCATCTGTTCCGCGCCGCCGGACAGGCTCTCGACCGAGATCGGCACGCCAGGCGCGCTCACGCGCTGGCTGGTGGCGAGACCCATATCGCTCGCCGTGTCGTTGCACGCGGCCAGAGCGCCGGCCGCGGCGAAGATGGTCAACAGACGCTTAATCGTTCCGGACGTGGAACGTCCGAGACGCGAACCGGCCCGCATGACGCCTCCCTGCTGGCTGTTCCGGCGGCCGTTTCGACCTGCCGGATCATGGCGGAAGTCGGCTTCGTAGCCCTATCGGATCATAAGGTCCAGATCGGGCAGGTTGAGCGGCTCGGCGGCGCCCTCGGTGACGAGATAGGTGCGGCCGAGACACATGGCGGTGTCCGTCTCCGAATCCATCAGGATCATGTGCGCGAACATCACCATCCCCGGTTCGAGCGGCCAGGGATTGGCTTCATAGAACATCGGCCAGTCCATCCATGACGGCGTGAAGCGCGCGCCCAGCGAATAGCCGCAGGCGTTGAGCCGATGCGAACCGGCGCCGTTGCGATCGAACGTCTTCGCGTGCGCGGCGAACACGTCGCCGGCGGTGCGGCCCGGCCGCATCTCGGTCTCACAGGCGGCGAGCGCCTCCTTCGCGATGCGATGATAGTCGCGATGCTTCGCGCGCGGCTCGCCGACGATATGCGTGCGCATCGCCGCGACATGATAATGGCGATAGGCGCCGGCGAATTCGAGCGTGATCTGATCATTCGCGTCGAGCTTGCGGCGGCCCGACTTGTAGCGGCAAAGCAGAGCGTCTCGCGACGAGCCGATGATGAACTCGTTGGCGGGATAATCGCCGCCACCTCTGAAAATCTCGTCATGCATGCTAGCCAGGATGTCGCCTTCATCGGCGCCGGCGAAGGTCTTTTCGATGCCTGCGCGATCGGCCGCATCGCAGAGCGCGCCAGCGCGCCTGACATAGGCGATTTCGGCGGGCGATTTCACCGCGCGCAGGCGCACCACGAGATTGGAGGCGTCGACGAGATCGGCGAAACCTGCGAAAGCCGCGTCGAGTTTTCTGCCGTTCGCGGCGACGAGCCCGTAGCTCTCATATTCGACGCCGAGGGGCTTGCCGCCGCCGCCAAGCGACGCGACCATGTCTTTCAGATTCAGCGCCGGATTGGCGTCGGCGCCATCCTTCCAGATGCGGATGTCCTGGATGATCGACGTGAGCCGCGCCTGTCGGAGATCGGCGGAGCGCGTGAGAAGCGCGAGCTTTCCGTCAGACGAGAGATAAAGGCACTGGAAGAAGCAGAAGCCGAAGGTGTCGTAACCGGTCAGCCAATACATCGATTCCTGCTGGAACATCAGCAGGCCGTCGAGCTTCGCAGCCTCCATCGCTTTCAGGAGACGCGCCTTGCGCGCGGCGAATTCATCGGAGGTGAAATGAAGAGCCATGGCGTGTCGCTTCTCCGAAAATGTCATGGCCGGGCGTGGCCCGGCCATCCCACGATCAAGTCGGATATTTATTAGAAGGCGTGGGCGCCCGGGCCAAGCCCGGCCATGACGGGCTGAGAGTTCCGCCGAAGAAGCGCGCCTATTTCAGTTTCCTCGCCAGCGCTTCGACGCGCTGGGCCGCCGCGTCGAGCGCGGTTGCGAGTTGATCGCCTTCCGACTTGGCGCGCGCGTCGCGCGCCTGCGCCTCGGTTTGCAGCGTCGCGATCTCGCCCTCGAGACGATCGAGGCGCTTTTTCATCTCCGCTGTTTCGTCGGCGAAGGTGAGCGCGGCCATGACATGCAGGCGCATGTCGCCGATCTCGCCGAAATTCTCGCGCAGCTCCGCAATCTTGGCGTCGACGGCTTCCGCGAGAGCGAGGAGATGCGGCTCCTCGCCGTCATTGCACCCGATACGATAGGACTTTCCCGCGACCGTAACCGAAACTTGACCCATGCTTCATCCGAGTTCGGGATTGGCGTCGAGGACGGCGCGGATTTCGCCCATGGCGCGATCGATGCGCTCGCCCGATTCAACGAGGGCGGCGTCGAGACGCCGTCCGCGCGCCAGAGAGGCGTCGAGATCCTGCGCCAGGCGGGCGCGGTCCTCTTTCATGACGCCAAGCTCCGCCTCCACGTCGGGCCGCGCCCCATCATGGGCGATGCGCAATCCGACGACCGTCTCAAGTCCGTCCAAAGCGGCGGCAAGGCGCGCGAGCGCCCGGTCCAGTGTGACAGTCTCGGCCATTGTCTTGCGAAATTCCCTTGTTCGCCGAAGCAGACTGGAGGCGAAGGGAGGGTAGGCGCTGCGATTTCCCCCCGTCAACGCATGGATTTACCGAGGCTTTCCCGACCCTTCAACCGTCAACCGGAAATGCCGACTTTTAACGTTACGGCAGCCGGTCGCTTGCTTTGTGCGCTGCGAAAACGCAGCCGGGCCGAACGCTCCCTGGGGACGGTGTTTTCGCGCGCTTTGACATGGTCCGGGGCGATGTTATCAGGCGCGGGCTTCCGGACCGCCGCTCTCCGCGGCGTCATTTCCGTCAAAATGCGGCCCGTGTCCCGCGCGGCCGCCTTCGCGCCAGGACGCCCATGCTCGACAAGCCCCGCACCGCAAACCCGATGGCCAACGCCATCCGCGCGCTCGCCATGGACGGCGTCGAGAAGGCCAAGTCCGGCCATCCCGGTCTGCCCATGGGGGCGGCCGACATGGCGACAGTTCTGTTCACGCGCTTCCTCAAATTCGACGCCAGCCAGCCGGAATGGCCGGATCGCGATCGCTTCGTGCTGTCGGCCGGCCACGGCTCGATGCTGCTCTACGCGCTGCTCTATCTCACCGGCGTTCCCGGCATGACGCTCGACGAGATCAAGCGCTTCCGCCAGCTCCATTCCAAGACGCCGGGGCATCCCGAGAATTTCGTCACCCGCGGCGTCGAGACGACCACGGGTCCGCTCGGCCAGGGTATCGCGACCGCGGTCGGCATGGCGGCGGCTGAGAAAATGCTCGCCGCAGAGTTCGGCAAGAAGGCGGTCGATCATCACACCTATGTGCTGGCGTCCGACGGCGACCTCATGGAGGGCGTGTCGCAGGAAGCGATCGCCATGGCCGGGCACTGGAAGCTGAACAAGCTGATCGTGCTCCATGACGACAACCACATCTCGATCGACGGGCCGCTGTCGATCGCGGATTCGGTCGATCAGGTGAAGCGCTTCCAGGCCGCCGGCTGGCGCGCCGAGCGCGTCGACGGCATGGATCAGGAGGCGATCGCCGCCGCGATCGAACGCGCGCAGAAATCCTCGAAGCCCTCGCTGATCGCGTGCCGCACCGTGATTGGTTACGGCGCGCCGAAGAAGGCTGGCACAGCGAAGGCCCATGGCGAAGCGCTCGGCGCTGACGAGCTCAAGGCGGCGAAGGAAGCGCTCGGCATTTCGCTCGAACCCTTCTCCGTTCCCGACGATGTGCTGAAGCAGTGGCGCGCCGCCGGCGCGCGCGGCGCTGTGGCGCGCAAGGAATGGGAAGAACGCATGGCGATCCTGTCGCCGCGCAAGCGTTCTGAGTTCGAGCGCCGTCTCCGCCATGAGCCGCCGGCGCAGCTTGCGAAGGCGCTCGCCGTGCACAAGAAGGCGCTGCTCGAAACGCCGCAGAACATCGCGACGCGCAAATCCTCCGAAGCCGCGATCGAGGCGATCGTGCCCGTGATGCCGGAATTTCTCGCGGGCTCGGCCGATCTCACGGGATCAAACAACAACAAGGCGAAGGAGGCCATCGCCTTCTCGGCGAAGACGCCGAAGGGCCGCTTCGTGCATTACGGCATCCGTGAGCATGGCATGGCCGCAGCGCTCAACGGCATCTGGCTGCATGGCGGCTTCAAGCCGAACGGCGCGACGTTCCTCGTCTTCACCGATTATGCGCGCCCGTCGATGCGGCTCGCGGCGCTGATGGGCCTCGGCGTCGTCTATGTCATGACGCATGACTCGATCGGCCTCGGCGAAGACGGGCCGACGCACCAGCCGGTCGAACATCTCGCGGCGCTGCGCGCGATCCCGAACATGCGCGTGTTCCGTCCCTGCGATTCGATCGAGACGGCGGAATGCTGGGAGCTTGCTCTCAATCGCAATGACGGTCCGACGGTGCTCGCGCTGACGCGCCAGAATCTGCCGCAGCTTCGCACCGATGCGAAACCCAATCGCTGCGCCGGCGGCGCCTATGAGTTGTTCCCGGCTGAAGGCGGCAAGGCGCAGGCGACGATCTTCGCGACGGGGTCCGAGATCGAGATCGCCGTCAATGCGCGGAAGCTCCTGGCGGAGAAGGGCGTGCGCGCCCGCGTCGTCTCCGTGCCGTCGCTCGAATTGTTCCTGAGCCAGCCTGAAGATGTGCGCGCCAAGGTCATTGGCGACGCGCCGATCCGCATCGCGGTCGAAGCCGCCGTGCGACAGGGGTGGGACGCGTTGATCGGCGCCGACGGGCTGTTCGTCGGCATGCACAGCTTCGGCGCCAGCGGCCCGTACAAGGAGGTCTACAAGGATTTCGGCATCACCGCTGAAGCGGTCGCCGACGCGGTGATGAAGGCGCACAACCGCGCCTGAGTTCAGCGCGCAGGATCGTTCAAGACGATCCGCGCGCGTTCGCGACATTATGCGGGACCGCATGAAGAGGTCCCTCGATCATGCCTTTTTTCGCGCCGGATTTCGGCGCGGCGCTCCTGTCGCTGATCCTGTCGTCCCTGATCGTCATGGGCAGTCCGGGCCCGTCGACAGTCAGCGTCACGGCGGTCGGCGCCGCCTTCGGTTTCCGCCGCTCGTTGCCCTACGCCGCGGGGCTGATCCTGGGAACAACGGTGGTTTTGGCCGCCGTCGCCAGTGGAGCTGTGGCGCTGCTGCTCTCGGTTCCCGCCGCGGCGACGGCGCTGACGATCCTGTCGGCCGTCTACATGCTCTGGCTGGCGTTCCGGATCGCGACCGCGCCGCCGCTTGGCGAGCCTGATGCGGCGCGTCAGGCGCCGCCGCTCGCCGCCGGCCTGGCGCTCGCCATCGCCAATCCCAAGGCCTGGTTCGCCATTGCAGCCGTCTTCGCGGGCGTCACGCTGTTCCGGGATGGGCGTTTCGTCGACGGCGCGCTCAAATTCGCGGTCCTCACGGGGATGATTGTTCTCATCCATCTCGGCTGGCTCATTGCAGGCGCCTCGCTGTCGCAATTGCTCCGCGATCCCGTTCGGTCGCGCATCGCCAATGTCGGCTTCGCGATCCTGCTCGTCGCCGCCACGCTTCATGGTCTCTTGCGCTGAGGCGGCGCGACAAGTGGCGGAGATGGCCGGTTTTCACCTTCCGCAGGGGTTTCGCCTTGTCTTCGCCCCTTGCGGCTGCGATATGCGCCGCGAAAGCGTCAATCTCGCCTCCGTTCCTCAAGGGACGCAGGCAAGCGGCGCTGGCCGGGCCGCTTTGCGGCTAATGCACTGGATCGGAGAAAGCTCATGGCGGTGAAGGTCTTCATCAACGGGTTCGGGCGCATCGGCCGCAACGTGCTGCGCGCCATCGTGGAGTCGGGCCGCAAGGACATCGTCGTCGTCGGCGTCAACGATCTCGGCCCGGTCGAGACCAACGCCCATCTGCTGCGCTTCGACAGCGTGCACGGCAAGTTCCCGGCCGACGTGAAGGTCGACGGCGACTCGATCATCGTCGACGGCCACAAGATCAAGGTCACTGCGATCAAGAGCCCGGCCGAGCTGCCGCACAAGGATCTCGGCATCGACATCGCGATGGAGTGCACCGGCATCTTCACGTCGAAGGAGAAGGCCGCGGCGCATCTCACCGCCGGCGCGAAGCGCGTGCTCGTTTCGGCGCCTGCTGACGGCGCCGACCTCACCGTCGTCTATGGCGTCAATCACGACAAGCTCACCAGGGAGCACATGGTCGTCTCAAACGCCTCCTGCACGACGAACTGCCTCGTGCCCGTGGTGAAGGTGCTGAACGACGCCGTCGGCATCGAGAAGGGCTTCATGACGACGATCCATTCCTACACAGGCGACCAGCCGACGCTGGATACAATGCACAAGGATCTCTATCGCGCCCGCGCGGCGGCGATGTCGCAGATCCCGACTTCGACCGGCGCGGCGAAGGCGGTCGGCCTCGTGCTGCCGGAATTGAAGGGCAAGCTCGACGGCTCTTCGATCCGCGTGCCGACGCCGAACGTCTCGGTCGTCGATTTCAAGTTCCACGCCAAGAAGAAGACCTCGGTGCAGGAGATCAACGACGCCGTGATCGCGGCGTCGAAGGGCGCGCTCAAGGGCATTCTCACGGTGACCGATCAGCCGAACGTCTCGATCGACTTCAACCATGATCCGCATTCCTCGACGCTGGCGCTCGACCAGACCAAGGTGATGGAAGGCGACTTCGTGCGCGTGCTCTCCTGGTACGACAATGAATGGGGCTTCTCGAACCGCATGTCGGACACCGCCGTCGCGATGGCGAAGATCATCTGATCAGCTATGCGGCGCGCGGGGTTGTCCCGCGCGCCGTTTTTTGGCGTATCGGCCCGGCGCGACGCGGAAATCGGTCCGCGCCGGATTAAATTACGACGATACGCCGCCAATTTTCTTAAAAGTGGGCGCAGCTGCCGTCTGAAAGATAGATCATGGCCAGCACAGACGCAGGAACCGTTTCCCCCGCGAGCGCGCCGCGCGCCTCCGCGATGGCCGGGCCGGCTTTCGCCATTGTGCTGGCGCTCAGCTTCTCCCATGGCCTCAACGATCTCGTGCAGTCGCTGCTGCCGGCGATCTATCCGATCGTGAAGGATTCGCTCGATCTCAACTTCAGCCAGATCGGCCTCATCACCTTCGCCTTCCAGGTGACGGCGAGCCTGTTGCAACCCTTCGTCGGCGTCTACACCGACGCCAAGCCCATGCCGTTCTCGCTGACGCTCGGCATGTTCCTGTCGCTCATCGGCCTCCTGATGGTGGCGACGGCGCACTCCTTCGGCTTCATGCTGATCGCCGGCGCGATGATCGGCGCGGGCTCCTCGATCTTCCATCCCGAGGCTTCGCGCGTGGCGCGCATGGCGTCGGGCGGCCGGCATGGCTTCACCCAGTCGGTGTTTCAGGTCGGCGGCAACGCCGGCCAGGCGATCGGCCCGCTGCTGGCTGCACTGATCGTCGTGCCGCACGGCCAGGCGAGCGTGTCCTGGTTCGCCGGCGTCGCGCTGTTCGGCATGGCGCTGCTTGGCTGGGTCGGCGTCTGGTATCGCGAGCGCCTGCGCGCGCCGAAGCCTGTCGCAGCCGTGAGAGCCGTCACGCCGGCGGCGCATTTCGGCCGCAGCCGCGTCGTGTGGGCGATCGTGATCCTGCTTGCGCTGACGTTCTCGAAGAATTTCTACATGTCGAGCTTCAGCTCGTATTACACCTTCTACCTCATCCACCATTTCGGGCTGTCGGTGCAGGATTCGCAGCTCTATCTCTTCATCTTCGGCCTTTCGATCGCGATTGGCACGCTTGTCGGCGGCTGGCTCGGCGACAAAATCGGCCGGCTCAACATCATGTGGCTGTCGATTGTTGGCGTGCTGCCCTTCACGGTCGCGCTGCCCTATGTCGGATTGCCGGCGACGATCGCGCTCAGCATCATCATCGGCTTCCTCATGGCGTCGGCCTTTCCGGCGATCATCGTCTTTGCGCAGGAGCTGGTGCCCGGCCGCGTCGGCATGATCGGCGGCCTGTTCTTCGGCATGGCCTTCGGCATGGGCGGCCTCGGCGCCGCTGTGCTCGGCATTCTCGCCGATGCAACGAGCATCGAATTCGCTTACAAGGTGTGCAGCTACCTGCCGGCGATCGGGTTCCTCACGGCGTTCCTGCCGCGGCTCGACCGTCTCCACGCCGCGCCCGCCGCGACGAGTTCCGGCGCTCGTCAGGGCTGACCGACTGACGACACATGACTTCCTTCCGCACGCTCGATTCCGCCGATCTCGCCAACAAGCGCGTGCTGGTGCGCGTCGATCTCAATGTGCCGATGGATCATGGCAAGGTGACCGATGCGACGCGCATCGAGCGCGTGCTGCCGACGATCAGGGAAATCGCCGACAAGGGCGGCAAGGCCATCCTGCTCGCCCATTTCGGCCGGCCGAAGGGCGTTGATCCGAAGGAGTCGCTGAAGCCGGTGGCCGCTGAACTCGCGCGCCATCTGCATCGGCCGGTCGCGTTCGCTGAAGACTGCGTCGGCGAGAAGGCGGCCACAGCGGTCGCCGCGCTGCAGCCCGGCCATGTGCTGTGTCTGGAGAATACCCGCTTCCACAAGGAAGAGGAAAAGAACGATCCGGAGTTCGTGAAGCAGCTCGCGGCGAACGGCGACATCTATGTCAACGACGCCTTCTCCGCCGCGCATCGCGCACACGCGTCGACTGAAGGCCTTGCGCATGCGCTGCCGGCCTATGCCGGGCGCGCCATGCAGGCGGAGCTCGAAGCGCTCTCGAAGGGCCTCGACAAGCCGAAGAAGCCGGTGCTCGCTATCGTCGGCGGCGCCAAGGTGTCGACCAAGCTCGATCTGCTCGGCAATCTCGTGAAAAAGGTGGACGCGCTCGTCATTGGCGGCGGCATGGCGAACACGTTTCTGCACGCGCAGGGCATGAGCGTCGGCAAATCGTTGTGCGAGAAGGATCTCGCGGAGACTGCGCGCGAGATCATGCTGAAGGCAGAGAATGTCGGCTGCGCCATCATCCTGCCGGTCGATGCGATCGTCGCCTGGCATTTCGAGGCCAATGCGCCGCATCAGACCTTCGGCGTCGATGCGATTCCGAAGGACGGCATGATCCTCGATGTCGGTCCGCGTTCGGTCGACCGCATCCGCCGCGCGATCGAGGACTCGTCAACGCTCGTCTGGAACGGCCCGCTTGGCGCGTTTGAGCATTATCCCTTCGATCACGGCACGGTAGAGGCCGCGCGCCATGCGGCGAAGCTGACGAAAGAAAAGAAAATCGTCTCCGTCGCCGGCGGCGGCGACACCGTGGCGGCGCTCAATCAGGCCAAGGCTGCGGACGCCTTCACCTATGTCTCGACAGCCGGCGGCGCCTTCCTCGAATGGATGGAAGGCAAGCCGCTGCCGGGCGTTGAGGCGCTGAAGGCAAGCTGACAGTTACGCTTGTGCTGCTTGTCGTTTATGTTATGTTCTCGTTATGAGCGACATTCCATACGACATTGTTCCTCAGATCCTGATAAAGATTCAGGAGGACATCGCGTCGTTCCGGCGTGACGTCACTGATCGCTTTAATGGCGTCGATAGCCGCCTTGATCGCCTTGAAGCGATCCAGAAGCAGGAGCGACGCAATACGGCTGCGATGCTGGTCATGATGCGGGAACGGCGGGCCTCTGCGAAGAGCGGCTCAACACGCTGGAAATCGACCGGATTATGAAGATCGAGGAGCGCCTCGCCGCGCTCGAAGCCGCCAGGAACTGACCTCTTAGCGTCGGCGATTCATCCTGAATTCCAATCGAGCGCCGGACTAGCCGCCTCGCCTTGGTTTTGTGCGACCGGCGCGTTAAGACCCTCCCGAACATCGCCGGATTGCATGGGAGAGAGGTTTCATGGCCCGCATCACGTTGCGCCAATTGCTCGATCACGCCGCTGAGAACGACTATGGCGTGCCGGCCTTCAATATCAACAATATGGAGCAGGCGCTGGCGATCATGGAGGCGGCGAACGCCGTCGACGCGCCCGTGATCATCCAGGCCTCGCGCGGCGCGCGCGCCTATGCGAACGATGTCATGCTCAGGCACATGATGGATGCGGTCACCGAGATCTATCCGCATATTGCCGTTTGCGTGCATCTCGATCACGGCAACGAGCCTGCGACCTGCATGACCGCGATCCAGGCCGGCTTCACCTCGGTCATGATGGACGGTTCACTGAAATCCGACGGCAAGACGCCGGGCGACTGGACCTACAATGTCGGCGTGACGAAGAAGGTGGTCGAGATGTCCCATCTCGGAGGCATCTCGGTTGAAGGCGAGCTCGGCGTGCTCGGCTCGCTCGAAACCGGCGAAGGCGAGAAGGAAGATGGTCACGGCGCCGAGGGCAAACTCAGCCATGACCAGCTTCTCACCAATCCTGATGAAGCCGTGAAATTCGTTGCGGAGACGAAGGTTGATGCGCTTGCGATCGCCATGGGCACCTCGCACGGCGCCTACAAATTCTCGCGCAAGCCCGACGGCAAGGTGCTCGCGATGAATGTCATCGAGGAGATTCACCGGAAGCTGCCGAACACCCATCTCGTGATGCACGGCTCCTCGTCGGTGCCGCAGGAATTGCAGGACGTCATCAACAAGTTCGGCGGCCAGATGAAGCCGACCTGGGGCGTGCCGGTCGAGGAAATCCAGCGCGGCATCCGCAACGGCGTGCGCAAGATCAACATCGACACCGACAACCGCATGGCGATGACCGGACAGATCCGGAAAGTGTTCGCGGAAAGCCCCGGCGAATTCGATCCGCGCAAATATCTGAAGCCCGCCATGGAGGCGATGACGAAGCTCTGCAAGCAGCGCCTGCAGGAATTCAACACCGCCGGCCAGGCTTCGAAGATCAAGAAGGTCGCGACGCTCGCCGACATGGCGAAGCGCTACGCCAAGGGCGAACTCGATCCGGTGATTGGCGCGGCGAAGTAAGCGGCCGAACAGGAAACGAGCCTTTGCCGCTGCAGCGTGCTGCGCACCTCTCCTGTCATCGCCGGGCTTGACCCGGCGATCCAGAACAAGATTTCACATCGCGGATAATCGCTGGATCGCCGGGTCAAGCCCGGCGATGACGCTGGATGGAGATTCAGCCGCGCTTCATCGCTTCGGCATCTCGATGCCCATCGCCTTCGCCGCCATGCTGACGAGCTTGTAGGTCTGGTCGAACGCTTCCTCGATCTCGAGCTCCTTCGCAGGATCGCTGATCTCGTCGAAACGCGCGGCGATGTTTTCGGGCGTGCGCTCGGCCTCCGGGAAATAGACGCCTTCAGTCTCCGTGATCAGCGTGCGCGCGAAGGTTCCTGCGCCAGCGGCGAGGATGACGCGCGACGGCGCGTCCTCACTGACGAGATAGAGAACGCCGGGGGTGATCGATTCAGGCGTCATCAGCGCAAAGATGTCTGGCGGAACGAGGCCCTCCGTCATGCGCGTGCCGGCCGTCGGCGCCAGCGTGTTGACGCGAATGTCGTGCTTGCGGCCTTCGAGATGCAGCACATTCATCAGACCGATCATCGCCGTCTTCGCCGCGCCGTAATTCGACTGGCCGAAATTGCCATAGATGCCGGAGCCCGAGCTCGTGAAGACGATGCGGCCATAATTCTGCGTGCGCATCGCATCCCACACGGCCTTGGCGCAATTCACGCTGCCCATGAGATGCACGTCGAGTACGAGGCGGAAATCCTCGGCGGTCATCTTGGCGAAGCTCTTGTCGCGCAGGATGCCGGCGTTGTTGATCAGAATGTCGATGCGGCTGAAGCGCGACAGCGCGCGGCCGACCATCACATCGACTTCCGTGGAATTGGCGACATCGACGCCGACCGCCATGGCTTCCCCGCCTTTGGCGGCGATTTCGGAGACGACAGCCTCCGCCGCTTCGAGCGAACGGCCGGTGCCGTCGCGCGCCGCGCCGACATCGGCGATCACCACCTTGGCGCCGCGCGCTGCAAGCCCCATCGCATGAGCGCGGCCAAGCCCGCCGCCGGCGCCGGTGACGATGGCGACGCGGCCCTCGAAGCGGATGCTCATGCGCTTTCCCTCGCTTTGGCGTGCTCAGCCGCGATCTTCGTCATCGTGATCCAGTCGGCGACGAGCGCGGGTCTTGTAGTCCCCTCGATATCGACGGCGACCGCGTATTTCGTCACCCAGTCGACCGCCGATTTCTGTTCGCAGGAGCGCAGCGTAAAGCGTCCGCGCACCTTCGCGCCCGAGGGAACAGGCGTGAGAAAACGAATCTTGTCGAATCCATAATTCACGCCCATGGCGCGATGTTCGATTTCAGGCAGCGCGTCGTAGGCGAAGGCGCTCAGCATCGAGAGCGAGAGAAATCCGTGCGCGATCGTTCCCTTGAACGGCGTCGCGGCCGCAGCCGCCGGATCGACATGGATGAACTGGTGATCCTCGGTCACGTCCGCGAAAGAATCGATCCGCGACTGATCGATGAGAAACCAGCGCGAGACGCCCACTTCCTCACCGACGCGCGCGGCCAGCTCCTCGATCGTCAATGTCTCCGCCATCAATGCGCCCCTTCAAACAAATTATGTCCGACTTCACAGGCGATGCCGCCATCGAGCGGCAGGATCGCGCCAGTGACATAGGCGCCGCCGCGTCCGCAGAGAAACAGCACGGCGCCGGCGATATCGTCGGGTCTGCCGATACGGCCGAGCGGCACGGTCGATCCGACTTTCGCCGCCTGTTCTTCGCTCGCCGTCGCAAATGCCGTCATGCGACTCTGGAAGGGGCCGGGCGCGAAGGCGTTGAAGGTGATGTGCTTGCCGGAAAATTCCTTGGCGAAAATGCGCGTGAGATGATGCACGGCGGCTTTGGACGCGGAATAGGAATAAGCGCCGTCGGCGATCGGCTGCGAACCCATCACGGAGCCGAGATTGATCACGCGCGCGGGATCGTCATCGGTCGATGAGGCCTCGAGCAGCGGCATCAGATCGCGCGTCAGCGTAAACAGGCCGGCGACGTTCACCGACATGATTCCATCCCACGCCTTCCAGGGAAATTGTTCGAACGGCTCGCCCCAGCTCTTGCCGGCGTTGTTGATGAGAATGTGAAGCTGCGACGCGCGCGCCTTCACCTCCGCCGCCAGCGCCGTCACGCCCGCCTCTGTCCCGACATCGCCCGCGAAGCCTTCGCACGAGCCTGACGCGCCAAGCGCGTTGAGCTCCTTTGCGACGGCCTCGCAGGCGTCGCCCTTGCGCGAGGCGATCAGCACGCGCGCGCCGGCGCGCACCAGCGCTTCCGCGGCCATGCGGCCGATGCCGGTGGCGGCGCCGGTGACCAGCGCCGTCTTTCCGGCCGCCGAGAAGAGATGATCGAGATAGGCCATAGGCCGCGCGCCCCGTGAATTCGCCGCGCCCTTAGATCACGCCGCATTTTGATTGATCAATCAAAATGCGGGACCGTGATCGATTTCAAAAGCTGAGAGCATGGCTTTTGCGAAAAACCGGTTCCCACTTTTTCGCGCCATGCTCTCGTTCGCGCGAGGGCGCACCATGCGCAGGGGCGATGATCCTGTCGAGCGTTGGGGTGAAGGCAATTGTGCAGCGCAGCGACGAGTTTGCTTGACTTTGGGGCGCCGGCGCACGAATTTGCGGCAGCCAAACCGGTTTGGAATCGGCGGAGGGGCATGTCGCTCAAGGTTCTCGCCACCAGTCTCGGCCTGTCCAAGACGACGGTCTCGCGCGCGCTTGACGGTTATGAGGATGTCTCGGCCGCGACGCGGGAAAGGGTGCGCGCGGCGGCGCGCGCCATGAACTACGCGCCCAATCCGATCGCGCGGCGGCTGAGCCGTGGTTCGGCCGAGGCGGTGGCGCTGGTCGTTCCCGCCGGTCCTGGCCATTTCTACGAGCCGGTGATGACGCAGATGCTGGCCGGGCTCGGCGAGACGCTGTCCGAGGCGGGCTTCCAGCTTCTTCTGATGACAGCGCGTCCGGGCGAAGAGGAGGAGCGGACCTATCGCAGGCTTGTCTCCTCGCGCATCGCCGATGCGGCGATCGTGGTGCGCACGCGCGTCGATGATCCGCGCATCCGCTGGCTGTCCGAGAACCGGTTTCCTTTCGTCACGCTCGGCCGCAGCGAGCACAGGCAACCCTTCGCTTTCATCGACGGCGATGCGGAGACCGCCTTCCGCGAGGCGACGGCGGCGTTCATCAGGCACGGCCATCGCCGCGTCGCGCTGATCGCCTCGCCCCGGCAATATTCCTTCGCGCGCATCCGCACGGCGGGCTGGCTCGCCGCGATGAATGCGGCGGGGCTCGCCGTCGACGCTTTTACGGAAGCCGAACCCACAGAGGAGGGCGGCCTTCTCGCGGCGCGCGCGCTGATCGAAATGCGGCCGCTGCCGACCGCTATTCTTTGCATGACCGATCGCATCGCGATTGGCGCCATGAGCGCCTTGCGCGCGGCGGGGCTGAAGCCCGGCGTCGATGTCGCGATCATGGGCCACGATAATATTCCGGCGAGCCCCTACACCGATCCGCCGCTGGCGACGATGGATCTGCCAGGCGCCGACGTCGGCCATGGCCTCGGTGAAAAGGCGCTGGCGCTGATCAATGGCGCGGACGCGGCGTCGCTTTCAGAAATCAGGCCGGTGTCGCTGATCTGGCGGGAGTCGGCCGGCGGCGTGACGTGATCGGCCAATCATTTTGGTCGGAATGAGAACAGGGTTGCGGAGGAGACGATGATGAAATCAATGAAGCTGTTGATGCTTGGCGCTGTCGCCGCATTTGCGCTTTCGGCGCAAGCGCGCGCGCAAGAGATTCTGTTTCTGTCCACGCAGCTTCGGCCCGTCGAAGAGGCGCAGAAGGTTCGGCAGGTGATCCTGAAAGGCGGTCCGGCCGGCGTGAATTTCATCGTCGAGGAGCCGTCGCCCTTCCAGGTGCGTATGGACGCCGAGACGAAGGCGGGCAAGCGCACGATCTCGATGGTCGGCGCGCTGCATGGCGAATTGCAGCCGCTCGTTCCCGTCGGCGCGCTGGATAGCGTCGATGATCTGGCTTCGCTCGCGACGTCGCGCGGTGTGCCCGCGAATCTCATGGAGCTCGGCAAGCTCGGCGGCGGCAAGCTTCTCTATGTGCCGTGGATGCAGGCGACCTATGTGATGGCCGCAAAGAAGGAGGCGCTGCAATATCTGCCGGCAGGCGCCGACGTGAACGCGCTGACCTACGCGCAGCTTGCGGAGTGGGGCAAGAACATCCAGGCGAAGACCGGCAAGCGCGCGATCGGATTTCCCGCCGGGCCGAAGGGCCTGATGGCGCGATTCTTCCAAGGCTATCTCTATCCGTCTTATACCGGCGGCGTCGTCTCCACCTTCCGCAATTCCGATGCGGAAGCGATGTGGGCGTCGTTCAAGGAGATCTGGCAGTACGTCAATCCGAACTCGCTGAATTACGACTTCATGCAGGAGCCGCTGATGGCGGGCGAGGTGATGGTCGCGTTTGATCACATCGCGCGGCTGAAGGACGCTCTCGTCGAAAATCCCAACGGCTATGTCACCTTCCCGGCGCCGGCGGGGCCGAAGGGACGCGGATATATGCCCGTCATCGCTGGCCTCGGCATTTCGAAGGACGCGCCGAATCGTCCGGGCGCGGTCGCTGCGATCGATCATCTCTTGAAGCCCGAGACGCAGGTGAAGATGGCGGCGGAGCTCGGCTTCTTTCCCGTGGTGAAGGCGCAGCTTCCGGCTGATCTCTCAGGCGGCGTGAAGCTTCTCGCCGAAGGCGTCGACAAGACGCAGAATGCGAAGGACGCGCTGGTGTCGCTGCTGCCGGTCGGTCTCGGCTCGAAGGGCGGCGAGTTCAACAAGGTCTATATGGATGCCTTCCAGCGCATCGTGATCCGCAACGAGCCGGTGCGCGCTGCGCTCGACGCGCAGGCGGCGACGCTGAAGGCGATCATCGACGAGACCAAGGCGCCATGCTGGGCGCCTGACAAGGCGAGCTCGGGCGCCTGCCCGGTGATGTGAAGTCGTCATCCCGTGCGCGCTGCAACGCGCAGCATTGCGGCGCAGACACGGGATCACGCACCGATTGAAGCTCATCCTGCCAAAGGTCCCGGATCTGCATCGCGTCGCTGACGCGCCGCAATGCGTCCGGGATGACGGAAAGGCCTCATGACCCGCTCCCGTCTCCTCCCCTATGCGCTGATCGCGCCCTCGACGATCTTCCTCCTGCTGCTGTTCGTGCTTCCGCTCGCGCAGACGATCGGGCTCGCCTTCACGGGTAATGATGGCGCGTCGCTTGAGAATTTCCGGAAGATGGTCGGCGACATCAATTTCGGCGTGTCGATCCGCAACACCTTCCTGCTCGTGCTGGCCGTGATCCCGCTGCAGATCGCATTTGCGCTCGCGATGGCGATGATGCTGCAGAAGCTGACGAGCGGTCGCGACATCGTGCTGTGGATATGGACGATTCCGCTTGGCGTCTCCGATCTCGCGGCGGGCCTCGTCTGGCTCGCGATCCTGCAGGATCGCGGCTATCTCAACTCCGCGCTCTATGCGCTCGGCGTCATCGAAGGACCCGTGAACTGGCTCTCCATCGAAAATCCCGGCACCATGTTCCTCGGCATCGTGCTCGCGGAAATCTGGCGCGCCACCGCGATCGTGCTCGTGATCCTCGTCGCCGGCGTGCAGCTCATTCCAAAAGAGTATGCCGAGGCGGCAGAGATTTTCGGCGCCGACGCCTGGACGCGCTTTCGCAAGATCACACTTCCTCTTCTGAAACCCAGCCTGCAATCCGCGCTGATCCTGCGCACGGTGCTGGCGTTCGAAGTCTTCGCCGTCGTCTACGCCATTGGCGGGCGTAATTTCCCCGTTCTCGTCGGTGAAGCCTACGCCTGGCAGAGCGAGAACCAGAATTACGGCGTCGCTGCGGCTTACGCCATCCTCGTCATGCTGATCTCGCTTGGCGCGACGGTTTGCTATCTCGTCGCCTTGCGCGTGAAACCGGAGACGCAGCCATGAAAGGTCTGCGCAGAGCCGTCTATCTCTCCGGCGTTGTCGCGATCTGCGCCTGGGTGCTGGTCCCGATCTATTTCATCGCGCTCGGCGCCTTTGGCGGGCGCACAGGAGTGTTCCGCTGGCCAAAGAGCATATGGCCAATGGATTCGACGCTTGCGGCGATGCAGACCTTCCTCGCGATCGAAGGCGTGGGCAAAGCCGCTCTCAACAGCGTGATTGCAGCCGCACTCTGCATGTTCCTGTCGATCCTGCTTGGCGCGCCTGCGGGCTATGCCCTCGCGCGCTATTCGTTCAAGGGCCAGAACCTCTATCGCCTGCTGATCATCCTGACGCGCGCCTTTCCGCTCGCGATTCTCGCGCTGCCTCTGACCGTGACTTTCATCCGCATTGGACTCTACGACACGCCTTACGGCGTTGCGCTGATTCATACTGCGCTGGCGCTGCCCTTTGCTGCGCTGGTGTCGTCGAGCCTGTTCATGGGCATTCCGCGCGAATTTGAGGAAGCGGCCTGGGTGTTTGGCTGCACGCGCCTTCAGGCGTTTCTGAAAATCGTTCTGCCGCTCGCGCTGCCAGGCATGGCGGCGGCGGCGATCTTCGCTTTCGTGATCTCGTGGAATGAAGTCTTCGCGGCCTCGATTCTCACCGTGCGCGAGAAGACGCTGACCGCCTATCTCCTCACCGTGCTACGTGAATCGCCGCTGCATTACCGCTTCGCCGGCGGCTTCATCCTTATTGTTCCCTCGATCGTCTTCATCTTCGCGGTGAGAAAATATCTCTTCGCGATGTGGGGCATCGCTAACAGGTAGGCGTCATGGCTGGCATCGTCATCGATCGCATCCGCAAGGAATTCGCCGGCGTCACCGCGCTGGCGGAATTGTCGCTCACCGTCGCTGACGGCGAATTCATCGCGCTGCTCGGGCCCTCCGGCTGCGGCAAGACCACACTGCTGCGCATCATCGCGGGGCTGGAGACGCAGACCGCCGGCCGCGTGCTGATCGGCGATCGCGACGTCAGCGCGCTTGCGCCGCGCGAGCGCGGCCTCGCCATGGTGTTCCAGAATTATGCGGTGTTCCCGCATATGACGGTCTATGAGAATGTCGGCTTCGGCCTGCGCATGCAGAAGAAGTCCGACGCCGAGGTCAAGCGCGCCGTCGAGCGCGCAGCAGGTCTTCTCCATATCGAGCCTTATCTCGAACGCTATCCCGCCAAGCTCTCAGGCGGCCAGCGCCAGCGTGTCGCCGTCGCGCGCGCGCTCGCGGTCGAGCCTGCGGTGCTGCTGATGGACGAGCCGCTGTCCAATCTCGATGCGCTGCTGCGGTTGGAAATGCGCACGGAATTGAAGGCCGTGCTCGCCGAGGCCGGCACGACGACGATCTACGTCACGCATGATCAGACAGAGGCGATGGGCCTCGCGGACCGTATCGCGTTGATGCACAAGGGCGTCATCGAACAGATCGACAAGCCGCAGATCATCTATGAGCGCCCGGCGACGAAATTCGTCGGCGGCTTCGTCGGCAATCCGCCGATGAATTTCATCTCGCTGCCTGTCGCAAACGGCGTCGCGTCGCTGGGCGGATTCTCCGCAACGACGCCCATGAAGACCGGGCCGGTCATCGCTGGCGTGCGCGCCGAGGACATGACGATCGTAGGAGCCGGCGAGGGGCTTCCCTTCGATGTCACGGTGGCTGAGCCGCTTGGCTCGACCTGCCTGCTCACCGGGCGCATCGAGGGGCAGCTCGCCCGCGTCGCCGCGCGTCCTGACGCCAACATCGCCGCCGGGGCGCGCGTCGGATTGTCGCCCAATCTGCAGCGCATTGTCTGGATCAATCCCGCTGACGAGCGTGCTGTGATAGCCGCCTGAAGAAGGAAATGCCCGTTTTGCAAACGAAATTCATCGACGACGCCCGCGCCGTTCTCGCCGCCAATGATCGCGGCGGCTACACCGTGCCGACGCACGGCCTCTATCCCTTCCAGTGGAACTGGGACTCCGCCTTCGTCGCCATGGGCTTTGCGACCTTCGATATCGATCGCGGACTGACCGAGCTCGAACGGCTGGTGGAAGGGCAATGGGACGACGGCATGATCCCGCACATCGTCTTTCACGCGCCATCCGACACTTATTTTCCCGGGCCGGAAGTCTGGGGAACACGGCATCGCATTCCGACATCAGGCATCACGCAGCCGCCAGTGCTCGCCATTGCGCTCGCCGATATCGCACGCCGCGCCGGTTCGGCGCATCGCGAGCGCATCGTAAAACTCTATCGCGCCGCCATGCTCAATCATCGCTGGTGGCGCAGCGCGCGCGATCCTGAAAATACTGGCCTCGTCGCGATCCTGCATAATTGGGAGACGGGGCGCGACAACAGCCCGGAATGGGATCGCCCGTTCGAGCGCGTGCCGGAGACGACGGTCACGGCCATCAGGCGTCGCGATACTGGCCATGTCGACGCGTCGATGCGGCCGCGCGATATCGATTATCGCCGCTACATTCATCTCGTCGATTCCTATCGCGCGGCGGAATGGAATCCGGCGCGCATGTGGCGCATCGCGCCGTTCAAGGTGGCCGATATCGGCGTCAATGCGATTTTGCTCGCGGCGGAAGAAGCGCTGCTCGGGATGGCGGCCGATTTCGGCGACCGAGGCGACGCCGCTAAAATAGAGGCGCGCATCGATCTCATTCGCGACGGCTTGCAGAAAGCGTGGAATGGCGCGCGCCGCCAGTTCCAGTCGCGCGATCTGATCGATGGCGAACGCCTCGATATCCTGACGTCGGCGGGCTTTCTGCCGCTGCTGACCGATGCGCCTTCCAGCGCGCAGGTGAAGGAGATGGTCGCGGCCCTGCGCGCCATCGCGGCGTCTGGGGCGATGCTTGTTCCTTCCACGGCGCCGGGCGAGGCGGGCTTTGAATCCAAGCGCTACTGGCGCGGGCCGGTTTGGGCCGTCGTCAACTGGCTGATCGCGCGCGGCCTTGAACGCCATGGCGAAGGGACATTGGCCGATGCGATCCGGCGTGAGACGGCGGATGGAATCGAGCGCGCGGGACTGTGCGAATATTTCGATCCGATCTCGCGCGAAGGCCTCGGCGGCCTCGGCTTTTCCTGGACGGCGGCGATCTATCTGCTGATCGCGGAGCAGGGACGAGTGAAGCGCGCGGCTTGAGATTTATTGATTCGCGATCGCGGCAGCTTCCTTCTCCCCGCATGCGAGGAGAGGGGCCGCCAATGACGAACCGTCGCGCAAACGAATTCGACGACATTCACTCCCAGAAAGTCGGCCGCGACTCCTCGAGATGCGGCCCGATGCGCACCGCCGCGACTTTCACGGCGAGGCCCGTCCTGTCGTCGGTCTCGACGGCGACGCCCGCAAGCGTGCCGGGGCCGCTCGCGGCCTCGATGCGCGCGCCCGGCGTCTTCTCGATGAAGCGGCGGACCGGCTCGTGCCGCTCCATGCCAAGGATCGATTCATAGTCGCCGCACATTCCGGCGTCGCCCATCATGGCGGTGCCGCCAGGGAGAATGCGATGATCGGCGGTCGGCACATGGGTGTGCGTGCCGACGACGAGGCTCGCGCGTCCGTCCACCATCCAGCTCAGCGCCTGCTTCTCGCTCGACGCTTCCGCATGCACGTCGATGATGATCGCGTCGCAGCCTTTGCCAAGCGGGCAGGCTGATATCTCGCGTTCGACGGCGGCGAAGGGATCATCGAGCGGATCAATGAAGATGCGCCCCATCACATTCACGACGAGAACGCGGCCGCCATTCTTCGCCTCGACGACCGTCGCGCCGCGGCCCGGCGTTCCCGGCGGAAAATTCGCGGGACGAATGAGGCGCGGCTGACGTTCGATGAAAACAAGCGCTTCGCGCTGATCCCAGGCGTGATTGCCGAGCGTGATGACGTCGGCGCCGGCGTTCAGCACATCGTCACAGATCGCTTCGGTGATGCCGAAGCCGCCGGCGGAATTCTCGCCATTGATGACGACGCAGTCGAGCTTCCAGCTTTCCCTCAGCGCCGGCAGCTTCTGGACCACGATGTTGCGGCCGGGACGGCCGACGATATCGCCGAGGAAAAGCAGACGCATGAAAACGACCCGGAGAAGGTCGTTCCGATTAGCCGACCGAAGGTTTCGGCGCCACCGTCTCTTTTTCTGTAACGATCATATCGAGCCGCCGGTCCCACGGCTCCAGCGGCACGTCAGCGGTCTCCTGGGCGGAGTAGGCGACGCCGATGGCGGTCATTCCGCCGGCCGCGCCGAGCCGCAGGAGGGCCCGGTCGTAATAGCCCTTGCCATAGCCGATGCGGGCGCCCTTGCGATCGAAAGCGGCGAGGGGGACGAGCAGCAGCTTCGGCGTCATCGTCTCCTTGTCGGGCGGCGGCACGAGCGTGCCGAAGCCGCCGGGCACCACGGACTCCCATGGCTTCCAGGAGCGGAACACCAACTCGTCGTCGACGACCGCCGGCAGGCAGATCGGCACGCCGCGGCCCGAGAGTTCGGCGAGAACGGGGCGGATATCGACCTCGGAGCGCATCTGCCAGTAGCCGGCGACGGGGCCCTTGGTCTCCTGCACCTCCGGGCGCGCGAGAATGCGCTCGATGATCGCCTCGTCCCAGATCAGGCGATCGTCGATCAGCAGCGCGTCGCGCGCGGCGAGGCAGGAGCGCCGAAGGCGCGCCTTGGCGGCGGAAGCTTCAGTCATGCGGTTCCCGGCGCGCGCACGAAGACCCACTGGCCCTGCGCGTCCTTGTAGTACCAACGATCGACGGCGCGGTTGCGCGCCGCGTCCCAGCTCCTGACATGCTGCACGGAGGCGCCTGGCGGCGCTTCCGGCAGATCGAGATCCGGCGCGCGCGGCTGAGCCGGCGCGGTGGTGGAGCGAGCCTGCGAAAGCGGGCCGCCGGCCGGCGCCACGCGCACCCAGCTCGCCAACCGCGCGAACTGCAGAACGCCGAAGGCGATCAGCAGCAGGGCCAGCATCACGAGGGCGAAAATCGTCGCGGCGAAGACCAGCGTGAAGGTCAGGAACCAGCGAATCAGCGTCATGAGCTCATCATTGCGTGCGAAGCCGCCTCGACCGATGGAGTTTCGATCCCGGGACACCTACAACGTAGGTGGGCGCCGTGTTGGCCGAGCCCAGGGGCAAGGCCAGGGACAGCTCCCGTTCGGATCGATAAGGGCCCGGGGATGCAGTCTCCTGTCGCATCAGGCAGCTTCGCCTCCCGTATGTAGAAGGTTCGGGACCGAGGCGCCAGACGCTGGGCAGGCGCCATTTCCGTGAGCCCTGTTCCGCACTACATCCCGGAGATGACGTCCTCTCAACGAATCGGAGCCTCGCCGCCGGCGGACGACCTGCCGGAGGGAACGGCGACGGCCGCCAGCGACGCGGCGGAGGCCGACGATTTCGCGCTCGCCGAGGAAGTCGAGGCGCTAAATCTCGACCCCAACGTCACCGAGCGGGTGCGCACGGGCATGGAGGTGATCGCCCGTTTCGCCCGCACCCTGCCGAACGGGCCTGGCGTCTATCGCATGTTCGATCACAAGGGCGACGTGCTCTATGTCGGCAAGGCGCGTTCGCTGCGCAAGCGGGTGCAGCAATATGCGCTGGGACGCGCGCACACGAACCGCGTCGCGCGCATGATCGCCGACACCGCCTCGATGGAATTCGTCACGACGCAGACGGAGACCGAGGCGCTGCTGCTGGAAGCGAACCTGATCAAGCAGCTCAGGCCGCGCTACAATGTGCTGCTGCGCGACGACAAGTCGTTTCCCTACATCCTGCTGACGCGCGACCATCGCGCGCCGCAGATTCTGAAACATCGTGGCGCGCGCGTACGGAAGGGCGATTATTTCGGTCCCTTCGCCAGCGCCGGCGCCGTTGGCCGCACCATCGACGCGCTGCAGCGCGCGTTCCTGCTGCGCTCCTGCTCGGATTCCGTGTTCGAGAATCGGACGCGGCCCTGCCTGCTGTTCCAGATCAAGCGCTGCTCGGGCCCATGCGTCGATGAGATTTCGCAGAACGACTATGACGAACTCGTCACGGAGACGCGCGACTTTCTCGCTGGCCGCTCAATGGCGGTGCGCAAGCGGCTGAGCGACGAGATGCAAGCTGCGTCCGAAGCGCTCGAATTCGAGCGCGCGGCGCGCGCGCGGGATCGGCTTGCGGCCATGTCTGCGATCCAGTCGAACCAGGACATCAATCCGCAGAGCGTCGAGGAAGCCGACGTTTTCGCCATCCATGAGGAGGCGGGACATTTCTGCGTCGAGGTGTTCTTCTTCCGCAATTTCCAGAACTGGGGCAATCGCGCCTTCTCGCCCAAGGCGGACAAGTCTTTGCCGCTCGGCGAGGTGCTCGGCGCCTTCGTGACGCAGTTCTATGACGACAAGCCGACGCCGAAGCTGATCCTGCTCTCGCACGAGATCGAGGAAAGCGAGCTCGTCGCCGACGCCTTCTCGCAGCGCGCGGGCTGCAAGGTCGAGATCGCGACTCCGAAGCGCGGCGAGAAGCGCGACCTCGTGGCGCATGCCGAAAAGAATGCGCGCGAGGCGCTGACGCGCAAGCTCGCCGATACGGCCTCGCAGGAGAAATTGCTGGCGACGCTTGGCGCGGCGTTCGGGCTGGCGAAAGCGCCGCGCCGCGTCGAGGTCTATGACAACTCGCACATCATGGGGACCAACGCCGTCGGCGCGATGATCGTCGCCGGCGCCAACGGCTTCATGAAGACGCATTACCGCACCTTCAACATCAAATCGACGGAGCTGACGCCGGGCGATGATTTCGGCATGATGCGCGAGGTGCTGCAGCGTCGCTTCTCGCGGCTGGTGAAGGAAAGCGCTGCGGCGCAGGCGGAATCTGAGGCGGGCGCCAGCGAAGCGGCTCCGGCTGATGTTTCTGAAATCGTCGTGGAAGCGGCTGATGATGAAGCCTTTCCCGCCTGGCCCGATCTCGTGATCATCGACGGCGGCAAGGGTCAGCTCGAAGCCGCGCGCGAGACGCTCGCCGCCGCCGGCGCGGGCGACACGCCGCTCGTCGCCATCGCCAAGGGGCCGGACCGCAATGCGGGACAGGAAACGTTCCACCAACCGGGGCGCTCCGCCTTCAAGCTGCCGCCGCGCGATCCCGCGCTCTATTTCATCCAGCGGCTGCGCGACGAAGCGCATCGCTTCGCGATCGGCACGCATCGCGCCAAGCGCAAGCGTGAGATGTCAAAGAATCCGCTTGATGAGATTCCCGGCATCGGCCCGCGCCGCAAGCGCGCGCTGCTGTTGCATTTCGGCACGGTGAAGGCGATCAAAAGCGCGTCGCTAGACGATCTCGCGAGCACGCCGGGCGTCAATGACGCGACCGCGAAGGCGGTCTATCAGTTCTTCCAGCAGGGGGTGTGACGAGCGCTCCTTATTTCCAGCTTGTCATTCCGGGGCGCGCGGAACGCGCGAGCCCGGAATCCAGGCCAATCGCGCTGCTGAACACTCTTCTGGGTTCCGGGCTCGCTCCTTTGGAGCGCCCCGGAATGACAAGCCTTGGAAGAGCGCGCTTAGACTACGCGCTGACGCCGAATGCGTAGTTCTTTCCCGGCGCGGCGGCGAACAGCCGCTTCGTATAATCATGCTGAGGCGCGCCATAGACCTCGGCGGTCGGTCCCTGCTCGACGATCTCGCCCTTGAACATCACCACGATGCGGTCGCATATCTGGGCCGCGACGCGCAGATCGTGCGTGATGAACAGCACCGCAAGATCGAACTTCTTCTTCACCTCGTCGAGCAGTTTCAGCACCTGCGCCTGTACGGACACGTCGAGCGCCGAAACCGCCTCATCCGCGATCAGGATTTCCGGCTCCATCGCAAGCGCGCGGGCGATGCAGATGCGCTGGCGCTGGCCGCCGGAGAACTGGTGAGGATAACGGTCGAGCGCGTCGGGCGCGAGGCCGACAAGCTGCATCAGCTCTCTTGCGCGTACGAAGGCGTCGGCGCGGGAGACGCCGAAATTCGTCGGCCCCTCGATGATCGCCTCGCCGATCGTGCGGCGCGGATTGAGCGAGCGGTAAGGGTCCTGAAACACCACCTGCACGCGGCGACGATTGGCGCGCAAAGCAGATTGAGGCAGGCGCGCAATATTCTCGCCATCGAGCAGAATGTCGCCTGATGTCGGCTCGATGAGGCGCGTCACGCAGCGCGCGACCGTTGACTTGCCGGAGCCGGATTCGCCGACAATGCCGAGCGTCTCGCCGCGTTTCACGGAGATCGACACGTCATTCGCGGCCTTCACGACGCGGGATTTGCCGAAGCTCAGGAAGCCGCCGCCGCTCGAATAGACCTTGGACAGTTTCACCGTCTCCAGCGCCACACGCTTCTTCGGCGCTTCCGCGCGTGTCGGCGGCGTCAGGCCCGGCACCGAGCCGATGAGCATGCGCGTATAGGGCTCCTGCGGCCGGCGCAGAATGTCTTCCTTCAATCCCGTCTCAACCACACGACCCTTCTGCATCACCACGACACGATGCGCGATCTCGGCGACGACGCCGAAATCATGGGTGATGAAGAGAACGCCCGTGTTGCGACGCGACTGGAGATCGCGGATCAGCTTGAGGATCTGCGCCTGCGTCGTCACGTCGAGCGCTGTGGTTGGCTCGTCGGCGATCAGCAGCGCGGGATCGAGTACGAGCGCAGAAGCGATCATGATGCGTTGCCGCTGTCCGCCCGAGAGCTGATGCGGATAGGCGTCGACCATGGTCTCGACATCGGGAAGTTGCACGGCGCGCATGATGTCGAGCACGCGTGATCGCGTTTCGGCCGCCGACAACCTCTCATGAATCTCCAGCGTTTCGGCGATCTGGTCGCCGACGCGAATGACGGGATTGAGCGCCGTCATCGGCTCCTGAAACACCATGGCCATGCGCGCGCCGCGAAGCGCGCGCAACTCGGAGGGAGTCTTCGTCGTGATCTCGTCGCCGAGCAACTTGATCGAGCCGCCGGCGAGTTGAAGCTGGCCCTTCGGCAGCAATCCCATCACCGATTGCGCGGTGACCGATTTGCCCGAGCCGGATTCGCCAACGACGCAGACGATCTCGCCAGCGCCGACGGTGAAGGAGACGTTGTCGATCGCGTTGGCGCGATCGCCCAGCGCCGGCAAACGCACGGTGAGCTTGTCGATGGCGAGGACAGGTTCGCTCATCACACGCGCTTCGCCATTTTGGGATCGAGCGTGTCGCGCAAACCGTCGCCCAGCATGTTCACCGCAAGCACAGTCAGCGCGAGGAAAACGCCGGGGAACAGGATGTTGTGCGGGAACAGGCGGAAAAACTGCCGGCCTTCGGCCATGATGTTGCCCCAGGTCGGCGTCGAGGTCGGGATGCCGATGCCGAGAAACGACAGGATCGCTTCGACGAGAATCGCGGAGGCGCAGACGAAAGTGCCCTGCACGATGAGCGGCGCGATGGTGTTCGGCAGGATGTGGCGCCAGAGCAGCAGCGGCGTCGGCGTGCCCGTGGTGATGGCGGCCTCGACATAAGGCTCTTCGCGCACCGACAGCACGATCGAGCGGACGAGGCGCACCACGCGCGGAATTTCCGGAATGGTGATGGCGACGATGACGGTGAGCAGTCCGGCGCGCGACAGCGACACCAGCGCGATGGCGAGCAGGATGGCGGGGATCGCCATGAGCCCATCCATGATCCGCATCACCAGCGCGTCGAGCAGGCGAAAATAGCCGGCGAGCATGCCGATGAGAAGGCCGAGGCTCACCGACAGGATCGCGACGCAGGCGCCGATGATGAGCGAGACACGCGCGCCATAGAGCACCCGCGAGTAAACATCACGGCCAAGCGAATCCGTGCCAAAGCGATGGATGAAAGCCTTTGTCGTTCCGTCATCGAGGCGGATCGTGCGCTCGGCGCCCGGCAGCTTGTTGCGGAAGGCGGGATTGATTTCGGTCGGCTCCATCGTGCCGAGAACCGGCGCAAGGATCGCGATCAGGATCATCACCAGCACGATCGCGCCGCCGATCAGCACGCCAGGATTGCGCAAGACAAAGCGGCCGAGACTGGCGCGCGGGGCGCGCGGCGGCGCGGAAACCTCCGGGGTCAATGTTGAGGTTGAGGTCGGCGCGCTCAATAGCGGATCCTCGGATCGAACAGCGTGTAAGTGAGATCGACCAGAAGATTGATCAGCACATAGATGAAGGAGAAGAGCAGGATGATCGCCTGGATCACGGGATAATCGCGCGCCAGAACCGCATCGACGGTCAAACGGCCGAGGCCCGGAATTGTGTAGACGCTTTCGGTCACGACCACGCCGCCGATGAGGAGCGCGACGCCGAGGCCGACGACGGTGACGATCGGCACCGCGGCGTTTTTCAACGCATGGCGGAAGAGCACCTTGAGTTCGATCTGGCCCTTGGCGCGCGCGGTGCGGATGTAGTCTTCCGACAGCACTTCGAGCACGCTGGTGCGCGTCATGCGCGCGACGAGCGCGATATAGATGACCGATAAGGTGAGTGCTGGGAGGATCAGCCTTTCAAGCCAGCCGCCAACGCCCTGCGCGATGCGCTGGTAGCCCTGCACCGGAAGCCAGCCGAGCTGGATCGCGAAGAGATAGATCAGGAGATAGCCGACCACGAACACAGGCACGGAGAAGCCCAGCACCGAGAAGCCCATCACCAGGCGATCGATCCAGCTTCCCTGCTTGTAGGCGGCGAGCACGCCCAGCGGCACCGCGACGATAACGGCGATGAGAATCGTGACGAAGGCGAGCGACAGAGTCGGTTCGAAACGCTCGCTGATGAGGTCGACGATGCTCTTCTTGAAGAAGAAGCTCTCGCCGAGATCGCCCTGCGCGAGCTTGCCGAACCAGATGACGAATTGCGTGGCGATCGGCTGGTCGAGACCGAGGCGCGACCTGATCTGCGCCACCTGTTCGGTGGTCGCGCTGTCGCCGGCGATGATTGCGGCGGGATCGGCGGGAGACAGTCGAAGCATGAGGAAGACGAAGACGGCCACGACGAGCATGACCGGAATGGTGGCGACGAGACGTCGCAACACATAAGCGATCATCGGATCATTCCGCCGCGACCTTCATGTCTGTGTGTTCTCTCCGCCTTCCGTATTCACGGACGGGATGCAAGCCGAAAGCCAGCGCCGGCCTGACGCTCCCGCCCCCAAAAAGCCAGCCGCGCGAATCAATCGCGCGGCTGGCGGAGGTCCTTACTTCAGCGTGATGTTCCAGAACACCGGCGCCGGCGCCTTCAGCCAGCCCGACACGTTGGGGCGATGAGCGCCGGGCTGATACCACTGGCCGAGATTGATATGCGTGGTGATCTCGGACGCGCGCACCTGGACTGCGGCCGCGATCTCCTTCTGCCTGGCCGGATCGGTCTCGCGCGCATAGTCGTCGCGAAGCTTTTCCATCGCCTCATCGCAGGGCCAGCCGAAGGGCGCCTTATCGCAGGAGGCGTTGAAGAAGGCGGCCGCCACCGGGTTCAGGATGTCGGCGGACACCCATGAGGTCAGCATCGCATGCCAGCCGCCAGCGTTCGCCGGGTCCTTCTTCACGCGGCGGGCGACAACGGTCTGCCAATCCATCGACTGCATGTCGACCTTGAAGCCGGCCTTCTCCATCAGCGATTTTGCAACAGGCGCGAGATTGGTCAGCACCGCGAGATCAGTCGAATGCAGGAGCACGATCGGCGTTCCGTCATAGCCGCCTTCTTTCAGCAGCTCGCGCGCCTTGTTGAAATTCGAGCTCAACTTGTCCTCAAGGCCCTTGTCCGTCGCGAGCGGCGTGCCGCAGATGAACATCGGCTTGCATTCCTTGTAATAATCGGGATTGCCGATGGTCGCGTCGAGGAAATCCTTCTGATTGAAGGCGTACCACAGCGCCTGACGAATCTTCGGATTATCGAACGGCTTCTGCGTCGAGTTGATCCGCATCGTGTACTGGTTGCCGAGCGGGTTCCAGTCATAGAGCGCGATGTTCTTGTCGGCTTTCAGCAACGGCAGGAGATCGTGCGTCGGCGCCTCGATGATGTCGATCTCGCCGGCGAGCAGCGCGTTCGCCGCCTGCTGCTGATCGGAGATTGCGCGCCATTCGACGCGATCGACATTCACCACCTTGCCGCCGGCGAGGCTGGAGGCCGGCTCGGAGCGCGGCTTGTACTTGTCGAACTTCACATAGACCGTCTTGTCGCCGGGTTTCCACTCGTCCTGCTTGAAGACGAAGGGGCCGGAGCCGATGAACTCGGAAATCTGCGTGTTCGGATCGGTGTCGGCGACGCGCTTCGGCATCATGAAGGGGACGTTCGATGAAGGCTTGCCGAGGCCGGCGAGCACGAGGCCGGTCGGCGATTTCAGCTTGATGACGATGGTCTTCGCATCGGGCGAAGAGATCGCATCGACGAAGCTCATCATCTTCTGACCCATCGCATCCTTCGCGGCCCAGCGCTTGATCGAGGCGACGCAATCTTCTGATGTGACCGGCTTGCCGTCGTGCCACAGCAGCCCGTCGCGCAATGTCATGGTGTGGGTGAGCTGGTCGGAGGAGACCTCGTACTTGTCGACCATCTGCGGCTTGATTTCGCCATTCGCATCGGTTGCGAACAGGGTGTCGTAGATCATGTAGCCGTGGTTGCGGACGATGTAGGCCGTCGTCCAGATCGGATCGAGAATCTTCAGGTCCGAATGCATGACGACGCGCAGCGTCTTGCCCTGCGCAAATGCGTCCGTCGATGCGACGGACAAAGCGCCCGTCGCCGCCACGGACACAGCCGCCGCAGCGACCACAGATTTCCAATTGATGGTCATCCCCATCCCTCCCTGCGGCCGCGCGCTCGCGCCAAGCCTTCACTCAGGGCTCAATTAGAGAACGGGAGTGGAATGGCGTCAAACCCCGCGGCGCCGAAACGGGCGTCAGGCGGCGCCGTTGAAGTCAGCTTGCCGCCTGCGCGGCGGGCCGCGCGATCTTGGCGTTCCGGGCGAGCCGCGCCGCGTCGCGCTGCGACATCATGGTGAACCTGTTGCGCAACATCTCGCGCAGCGCCAGCCGATCGAGTCCGCCCGAACGCGCAGCCAGAGTCTCCTCCGCCGCCGCCCAGCTCATGTCGGCGGCGCGCAACACCACGGCCATCAGCTCGAAATCATCGCCAGCGAAGATCGTCAGCACGAGATCATGCGGCAGGCCGGCGCGCTCGGCGAGGATCTGGAGCGATTCCCGGAGGCGGCGGTGGCGCAGAAGGTCGAGAAACAGATGCTCGTGGGACAGGTCGGGTTTCTGCTCGAGCCGGGCGATGCGGTTCGCAGCATCGTGGGACGGAGGCGCGGCGCCGATGCGCGCAGCCGATGCCTCAATGCTGGCCGCCACAGCCGCGTCGAGCTCGGCCGGCGAGGATTTACGCAGCATCTTGGCGAGATGGGCGCGGAGCACCGACGCGGCGTCCTCGACCAGCCGGTCGCGCAATTGCGGCGGCAGGCCGAAACGGTCGGCCAGCGCGACCGCCAGCTTCCTGTCGGCGTTCGCGCGCGTCAGGAGGATGGCGGACCCGTCGCGCGAGAGAGGCGCGCGGCCGTTCGCGGCCAGGGTCTGGAGCACGGGAGCGGAGCCTACAGCGATCAGCCGATCGGTGACGGCCTCGGTGAGGTCCGATCGCTTCGCGACCAGCATGATGTGCTGCTGCCCCTTGGCGCCGATGATGGCGATAAGGTCGCCGGCTTCGAGCCGCGACGACCGCTCCAGCACGGGCGCCGCCACGGCGATCTCGTCATGGAAGGCCAGAATGCGGATCGTGCCGTAGGGCGCGTTCGGAATGTCCGCGAGCTTTTCGGCGAGCTGGACCAGCGCCTCTTTTTCGAGATCGGCGACCAGCCAGCGCAGCGCCACGTCGTAGAGTTCGACGGCCTCGTCATTCAGCAGGGGCGCCTGGCGCGTGAAGTTCTCGACAAGCTGATCAACCGCATGACCGCGGCGGTGACCCAGGTCACCCTTCGAGACAAGACTGAGTTCGCCAGCGAGGGCGTCCGCGTAGCGCATGGCCGGGGTCCGGCGATGAAACTAGGCGCCAACCGTTTAGATGTCGTGAACCGAGAAACACGCTTTCTGATGCGACGTGGCGTCGCGATTTTGCCCTAACGTCATTTGGCGAGGCTCTTTTTCGCGGGCTGCGGGCGCTATTCCGCAGCCTCCATGGCCGCGCCGGCGGGCGTATAGTTAAGGATGGGCGCGAGCCAGCGCTCCGCCTCGGACAGGCTCATTCCCTTGCGCAGGGCGTAATCGGCGACCTGGTCGCGCTCGACCTTGGCGACTCCGAAATAATGCGACTCGGGATGGGAGAAGTAGAGCCCCGAGACTGAAGCGCCGGGCCACATGGCGAAGTTCTCCGTCAGCGCCACGCCGATGCGGCGCTCGGCGTTGAGCAGCCGGAAGAGCGTCGCCTTCTCCGTGTGATCGGGTTGGGCGGGATAGCCGGCCGCCGGGCGAATGCCGCGATATTTCTCGGTGATCAGATCATCGCTCGACAGGTTTTCGTCCGCCGCATAGCCCCAGAATTCCTTGCGCACGCGCTCATGCATGCGCTCGGCGAAAGCTTCCGCGATGCGGTCGGCCAGCGCCTTGACCATGATCGAGCGGTAGTCGTCGTTCGCCTTCTCGAAGCGCTTGGCGACGCGCTCTTCCGACAGGCCCGACGTGACGACGAAGGCGCCGAGATAATCCGCCTTGCCGCTCGAAACAGGCGCGACGAAGTCAGAGATGCAAGTGTTGGCGCGCCCGTCGCGCTTGATGAGCTGCTGGCGCAGCCCATGGAACGCCGCAAGCTTTTCGCTGCGGCTTTCGCCGGTGAAGAGGTTGATGTCGTCGCCTTCCGAATTGGCCGGCCAGAAGCCGATCACAGCTTTCGGCGTAAACCAGCGCTCGACCACGATCTGGTCGAGCATCTCGCGCGCGTCTTCGTAAAGGCGGCGCGCCTCCTCGCCATAGACCTTGTCTTCGAGGATCGCGGGGAAGCGGCCCTTCAGCTCCCAGGTCCAGAAGAACGGAGTCCAGTCGATATAGGGGATGAGCTCGCCGACATCGTAGGAAGAGAAAACCCGCATGCCGGTGAAAGAGGGCTTCGGCGGCTGATAAGCGCTCCAGTCGAGCTTCAGCGCATTGGCGCGCGCCTTCTCGATCGGCAGACGCTGCTTGTCGAGCTCGGCCTTCGCATGCGCATCGGCGGTCTTGGCGTATTCCGCGCGCACGCCGTCGATATAGGAGCCCTTGTTGTCGTTCGAGAGCAGCGAAGAGACGACGCCGACGGCGCGACTCGCATCGGTGACGTAGATCGCCTGTCCGCGCTCATAGGCGGGATGAATCTTCACAGCGGTATGGACGCGGCTGGTCGTCGCGCCGCCGATCAGCAGCGGAATGTCGAACCCGTCGCGCTCCATCTCGCTCGCGACATTCACCATCTCGTCGAGCGACGGCGTGATCAGGCCGGAGAGACCGATGATGTCGGCCTTCTCGCGCTTCGCGGTCTCGAGAATCTTCGCGGCGGGCACCATCACGCCGAGATCGATGACCTCGTAATTGTTGCACTGGAGCACGACGCCGACGATGTTCTTGCCGATGTCGTGAACGTCGCCCTTGACCGTCGCCATGACGATCTTGCCCGCCGCCGGACGATCGGCGACGCCGGTCTCCTCGCGCTCTTTCTCCATGAAGGGTTCGAGATAGGCGACGGCCTGCTTCATCACGCGGGCGGACTTCACCACCTGCGGCAGGAACATCTTGCCGGAGCCGAAGAGATCGCCAACCACATTCATGCCGGCCATCAATGGGCCTTCGATGACATGCAGCGGCCGCTCCGACTTGGCGCGCGCTTCTTCAGTGTCCTGCACGATGAATTCGGTGACGCCAGCGACGAGCGCGTGCTCGATGCGCTTTTCGACCGGCCATTCGCGCCAGGCGAGATCCTGCCCCTTCACCGCCGCGGCGCCGTCGCCCTTGAAGCGCGGCGCGGCTTCAAGCAGGCGCTCGGTGCCGTCCTCGCGCCGGTTGAGGATCACGTCCTCACAGAGTTCGCGCAATTCCGGATCGATCTCGTCATAGACCGCGAGCTGGCCGGCGTTGACGATGCCCATGTCCATGCCCGCCTGAATGCAATGGTACAGGAACACCGAGTGCATCGCCTCGCGCACCGGCTCATTGCCGCGGAACGAAAAGGACAGATTGGAGACGCCGCCTGAAATATGGACGAGCGGCATGCGGCGCCTGATTTCGCGCGTCGCCTCGATGAAGGCGACTCCATAGCCATTATGCTCCTCGATGCCGGTCGCGACGGCGAAGATGTTGGGATCGAAGATGATGTCTTCGGGGGGATAGCCGACCTTGTTGACCAGCACGTCATAGGCGCGGCTGCAAATCTCGACCTTGCGTTCGTATGAGTCAGCCTGGCCCTTCTCGTCGAAGGCCATCACGACGACCGCCGCGCCATGGCGGCGGCAGATCTCGGCGTGATGAATGAAGGCCTCTTCGCCTTCCTTCATCGAGATCGAATTCACGACAGGCTTGCCCTGCACGCATTTCAGGCAGGACTCGATGATGTGGAACTTCGATGAATCCACCATCACGGGCACGCGAGCGATGTCAGGCTCCGACGCCACGAGATTGAGGAATTCGACCATCGCCTTCTCGGAGTCGAGCAGACCTTCATCCATATTGATGTCGATGATCTGGGCGCCATTCGCGACCTGATCGCGGGCCACGTCGAGCGCCGCGGCGTAGTCACCATTGGTGATCAGCTTGCGGAATTTCGCCGAGCCTGTGACGTTGGTGCGCTCGCCGACATTCACGAAGCGGATGTCAGGCGTCAGCGTGAAAGGTTCGAGGCCCGACAATTTGAGCTGCGGGACATGCTCGGGAATTTCGCGCGGCTTCTTGCCCTTCACCGCCTCAGCGATCGCCTTGATATGGGCCGGCGTCGTGCCGCAGCAGCCGCCGACGATATTGACGAGGCCGGCTTCGGCGAATTCCGCCAGCATTGAGGCCGTCGCTTCGGGACGCTCGTCATAGAGACCGAACTCGTTCGGCAGGCCGGCGTTGGGATAGGCGCAGACAAGCGTATCGGCCGCGCGCGCGATCTCGGCGATATGGGCGCGCATCTCCTTCGCGCCGAGCGCGCAGTTGAGCCCGATCGAGAAGGGCTTCGCGTGGCGCAGCGAATGCCAGAAGGCGGTCGGCGTCTGACCGGAGAGCGTGCGGCCGGAGAGATCGGTGATCGTGCCCGAGATCATCACGGGAACGCGTTCGCCGCGCGCGGCGAACAATTCCTCGATCGCGTAGACGGCGGCCTTGGCGTTCAGCGTGTCGAAGATCGTCTCAACGAGCAGAAGATCGACGCCGCCATCGAGCAGTCCGCGCGCCTGTTCGCCATAGGCGGTGCGGAGGTCATCGAACGAGACGGCGCGGAAGCCGGGATTATTGACGTCGGGTGAGATCGAGGCGGTGCGGTTGGTCGGCCCGAGCGCGCCGGCGACGAAGCGCGGACGGCCATCCTCCTTCTCCGCGATCGCGGCCGCCTCTTTCGCGATGCGCGCGGATTCCAGATTCAACTCGTAGGCCAGTTCCTGCATGCCGTAGTCGGCCTGCGCGATCGAGGTCGATGAGAAGGTGTTGGTTTCGACGATGTCGGCGCCGGCGCGAAAATAAGCGAGGTGAATGTCGCGCAGCTTGTCGACCTGCGTCAGCGCCAGCAGGTCATTATTGCCCTTGAGGTCGCGCGCCCAGTCCTTGAAACGTTCACCGCGGAAATCCGCCTCGGAGAGTTTCAGATCCTGAATCTGCGTGCCCATGGCGCCGTCGAGCACGAGAATGCGCTCGCGCGCGGCGGCCTGAAGGGTCGTAAGGGCGTCGAGCTTGGTCATGGTTGATGTTATTCCGCCGCGACGCGCGCGGCTTCCGCCTGCGCCGTCGGTCGCATGCCGATGAGATGGCAGATCGCGTAAACGAGATCGGCCTTGTTCATGGTGTAGAAATGTAGATCATTGACGCCGCGATTGATGAGGTCGGTCACCTGTTCCGCGCAGACGGCGGCGGCGACGAGCCGGCGCGTTTCGGGGTCATGATCGAGTCCCTCGAAGCGGCGGCTGAGCGCAGCCGAGATCGAGGCGCCGACCTTGCCGGCGAAACCCGCAGTCTGCTTGAAGTTCTGCACAGGCGCGATGCCCGGCGCGATCGGCACATTGATGCCGGCGGACAGCGCCTTGTCGAGGAAGCGCCAGTAGAGATCGTTGTAGAAGAAGAACTGCGTGATCGCGCGCGTTGCGCCGGCGTCCACCTTGCGCTTCAGCAGTTCGATGTCGGCGTCGAGCGAGATCGATTCCGGATGCTTCTCAGGGTACGCCGAGACGCTGATCTCGAAATCGCCGATCTTCTTCAGGCCGGCGATAAGATCAGGCGTCGTCTGATAGCCGCCGGAATGGGGCGTGTAGGACGCGCCGATGCCGCCGGCGGGATCGCCGCGCAACGCGACGATGTGACGAACGCCGGCGTCCCAATAGCCGCGCACGACGTCGTCGACTTCTTCTTTCGTCGCGCCGACGCAAGTGAGATGCGCGGCCGGCTTCAGCGTCGTTTCCTCGACGAGACGCTTCACGGTGGCGTGGGTGCGCTCGCGCGTGGTGCCGCCGGCGCCGTAGGTCACCGAGACGAAGGAGGGATTGAGCGGCTCAAGGCGCCGTATGGCGCTCCATAGCGCCGTTTCCATGTCCGCATTCTTCGGCGGAAAGAACTCGAAGGAGACGTGCGGCGTCTTCGCCGGAGCGCGGGCCGCGCCGTTCAGCAGGTCTGCGCTCATCACGCCACCTCTCTTCCAGGAATTTGCAGGGGATAGTCTGTGATCATGCGCCGGTCACGCCCGATCCAGATCGACACTGTCAGCTTGGAGGCGTCGCCGTCCGGCGGCGGCAGGTCGCGATGGCCTTCAGAATCGAGGCCGGCTTCCTGCATCAGAAGCGTGATTTCTTCCGGCGTAAAGCCGAGCCGGCGGTGAGACTGCTTCTCGCGCAACTCCTCGATCGCGTGCGGCGCGAAGTCGGCCACGATCATCCGGCCGCCCGGCGCAAGCGACGCCGCGGCCTCGCGCAGGGCGCGCGAGGGGTCGTCGAGATAGTGCAGCACCTGATGGATGATGACGACGTCGAAGGCGTTGCGCTCCACCGGGAGCGCATAGATGTCGCCCTGGCGCAGTTCGACGCCGCGCACGCCCGCCTTGGCGAGATTGGCGCGGGCGACCTGCAGCATCGCGGGACTTGAATCGACGCCGACGAGACGCGAGGCGCGGCCGGCGAACAATTGCAGCATGCGGCCTGTGCCGGCGCCGAGATCGAGCAGCGCATGAATCGGGCGGTCGCCGACGGCCGAGACGATCGCCTGCTCGACTTCGCTCTCGGCCACATGGAGCGAGCGGATGCGGTCCCATTCGATGGCGTGGCGGGAGAAATACTGTTCGGCCGCCTTGGCGCGCGCGGCGCGGACGGCGGCGAGGCGGGCGCGGTCGCCGGCCAGAATCTCGTCGTTGCGGTCGAGAGCCCCGGCAAGCGCCTGGGCGAGCGGCGCGCCGGCGCCGCGGGTTTCGAGGCGGAAGAAGGCGAAGGCGCCTTCGCGGTTCCGGGTGGCGAGCCCGGCGTCCATGAGGAGTTTGAGATGGCGCGAGATGCGCGGCTGGGACTGGCCGAGAATGTCGGTGAGGTCGGAGACCGAGAGTTCGCCCTCGGCCAGCAGCGCGACGATGCGCAGGCGCGTCTCCTCACCCGCCGCCTTCAGCGTCGAGAGCACGGCCTCGAAAGAGAGCGGCGTAGAGACGACCATCAATCCAACTTTCGGCAGAAAGATATAAGGATATGTTTATGTGATTATCGCCGGTCGCGCAAGGGCCGCCCCCGGAGCCGGCGGGGCGGCTCAACCGGGCGCGGCGCCGTCCAGCCGGGCGCTGTCGAGAACCGCATGGGAAATGAGGCCGCCGGCGAAGCGCCCGATCAGATCGCGGAGGTCGGCGACGGCCGCATCCAGATCGCCCCAGCCGTTTGCTTGCACGGTGATGACGGCGTCGCTTGTATTGGTCGTCACGCCGGAGCGGGCGTCCTGCCGCCAGTTCCAGCGCCGGCAGAGTACCTTGGCGGCGTCGGCGTAGACGACCTCGCCTTCCTTCGGCGGATCGTTGGGATCATCGCCCTCGGCCGCGCCCATGTCGATGAAGCTGTCGTCTGATCTGGCGAAGCGGAATGAGAGATCGCCTTCGATCTTCGCGAGATCGTCGGCGCCGCTGCAGAAGACATGCGTCAGCGAGACGATGTTGTAGATGTCGACCAGCGTGTTGATTTCGGGCAGCCGATCGCCCGCCAGCACGCGCTTCACCAGCCGCTCGACGGAGCAGCGATAGCTGGTCTTCCTGATGCCGAAGCCCTTGTAGGCCTCGCGCCATGCGGCGATGCCAGGAATCTGCGACAGCTCGACGCCGCTCCAGCGCGTGCGACAATCCGCTTCGCGCTTGGCGATGAGCGCGTCGAGTTCAGGCGGTCGCGCGGTCGTGATGTCGAGGTTGCGCGCGAACACGAAGGCGATGCGCGCCTTGGGAAAGCGCGGCGCGATTTCGGCGATGCTGAGAGCAGTGCACATGGATCGGAGATCGACGGCTTGACGAAGCGGCCGGATCGCATTCCCGTCGCTTCTGTGCAAGGAAGGCTTGATGAATCAAACGAGAGCCGAAAGCCGGCCCGGCGAGGTCCGCATTGATCAGCCGCCGGCGCGCGACGCGCAATTGCGTTTCATCGGCCGCATTCGCACGCCATGGACCACGCGCGAGCAATGTCCGAAAAGCAGTCGCGAGGCGATCGAACGCGGCGACGGTGCGATTTCGACGATCGAGATCGACGACCTCTACGTTGAAGGCCTCAAGGATCTCTCGAATTTTTCGCATGTCTGGGCGCTCTACTGGATGGGCGAGGCGGCGCGCGACCTTGTGGTGCAGGTTCCCAAACTTCTCGGCGAGCCGCGCGGCGTGTTCGCGCTGCGCTCGCCGGCGCGGCCGAATCCGATCGCCATGGCGGCGGCGGAGCTGATCGCGATCGAGGGACGGACGCTGACGGTGCTCGGCGTCGATTGTCTCGACGGCACGCCGCTCATCGACATCAAACCCTATTTCGCATCGACCGATGCGATCGCGCACGCCTCGGCCGCCCGCCGCTCAGTGCGGCAGGACTGACTCCATCGGCCAGGTCGAGACGTCGGCGAAGCGCGCCAGAAGGCAGCGGCGCGGCGCCTCGCCCCAAGCCATCATGCGGCGATAGGCGTTCCAGTCGCTGACAAGGGACAGAATGAGCTTGAGCATCGTCCACCTCCCCACTACGAACCTTGTTCACGATCCAATGCGATTTGAACAATGTTCAATGTGATGTATAGCAAGTCGATGAACATTGTTCAAGAGCTTTTTCGTAGCGGCTGCGAGAACGCGCCGTGAGCGACGCGCCGCCGCCGGATCGCCGGAGCCGCCAGCGCACCGAGATGGCGCGGCTCGCGGTCGAGATTGTCGAAAATGACGGCCTCGCCGGCCTTCAGGCCCGGCGGATCGCCGAACGGGCCGACTGCGCCGTCGGCACGGTCTACAACCTGTTCGGCGATCTCGACGGCGTGATCATCGCCGCCAATGAAGAGACGCTGCGCGAGATCATGGCCGCCTGTTCCGAGGCGCTGGCGCAGATGGATCAGGCCGGCGCGGCGGAGGATCGCCTGATCGCGCTGGCGCGCGCCTACGCCTCTTACGCCGAGGCACATCCCAAACGCTTCGACGCGCTGTTCACCCATCGCGCCGCTGCGGATCGCGAATTTCCCGAAAGCTTCACCAAACTGACCGATGATTTGTTCGCGCTGCTGGGCCGCGTTTTCGCTGATGCGACAGCGCCAATGGACGCGCATGAGCGTGATGTCGCTGCGCGCGCACTGTGGGCGTCGGTGCATGGCATCGTGACGCTCGGACTGCAGGATCGCGTGGGATTGCTGACGCGTGAGGAAATCGCGCCGGCGATCGGCCATATCGTGAAGGCGGCCGTCAGAGGCATGGCGGCGCGCTGATATTTCCGGAAACGGAGCCGGTCGAATTCGGCCGCAAAGAGCGGCCAGGGTCTCTGCCCAAACAGAGACCCCGATCATGATGTCAGGAAATCAAACGCGGCGCGAACTCGCGCGCCTCTGGCTCGCCGCGACGGCGGGCGTCGCCGGAGCGGAATTCTCAGTCGGCGCGTCGATCGCGCAGACGGCGGAGCCGACGCCCGCCTGCGGTCATGACGAACGCGCAACGCCGGCGCAAACGGAAGGCCCGTATTATTCGCCGAAAACGCCGGAGAAGGCGAATTTTCGCGCCGACGCCGCAGGCGACGGCTTCAACCTGATGGGCTTCGTGCTCGATCGTCGTTGTCGGCCGATCCCGCGGGCGCTTGTCGATCTCTGGCATGCGGATAGCCAGGGCGAATATGACAACAAGAGCTATCGCCTGCGTGGTCATCAGTTCACGGATGCGCGAGGCCGCTTCGTGTTCGAGACGATCACGCCCGGCCTCTATGTCGGGCGCACGCGACATTTCCATCTCAAGGCGCAGGCGCCGCGCGGCCGCATCCTGACGACCCAACTCTATTTCCCCGACGAGCCCGGCAATGGCCGCGACGGCCTGTTCGATCGTCGGCTGCTCATGCGCGTATCGAACGCGGCGGACGGCAAAGTCGGCCGCTTCGACATCGTGCTCGACGTCTAGCGCGAGAGCGGTCGACGCCATATTTTGACGGCGTCATGAGCCAGCAAGGATTCGCACTGTTCGACACCGCCATCGGCGGTTGCGGCGTCGTTTGGGGACCGCGCGGAATCGTGGGCGGGCAATTGCCGCTGCCGTCGGCGATCGACATGCGCGATCGCCTCATGCGCCGCTATCCCGATGCGCGCGAGGCGGAGCCGCCGAAGTCGATCGCGGACGTCATCGACGCGGTGCGGGAACTGTTCGAAACAGGTTCGCGCGATCTCGCCGACATCGAACTCGACATGGAAGGGGTGCCGGCGTTCAGCGCGGACGTCTATCGCATCGCGCGCGCCATTCCGCCCGGCGCGACGCGCACCTATGGCGACATTGCGCGCGATCTCGGCGATGTCGCCCTGTCGCGAGACGTCGGGCAGGCGCTTGGGAACAATCCTTTTCCGCCGATCGTGCCCTGCCATCGCGTGCTGGCGGCCAACGGCAAGACCGGCGGCTTCTCCGCCAATGGCGGCGTCGAGACCAAGATGCGCATGCTGTCGATCGAGCGCGCCCGCACCAGTGATGCGCCGAGCCTGTTCGACGATCTGCCGCTCGCCGCCCCGCCGCGAAAAGGCGCGTAAGTCCGGGATCAATTGCGTGCGATGAGGCGTTGAATCGGCCATTGCGAGCCCGATTTGACGACTCACCGCAAAGATCTCCGCACCGGTCAGCCGATCTGGCTTTCACGCCCGCTCAAGCGATTGCCCGCAAGTCGCTTGCGGAGGGGCGCGAAGACGGACGTCTTGGTAGTCGGCGCGGGCGTCTCCGGCGCCTTCGTCGCCGAGGCGCTCTCGGACGCCGGTTTCGAGGTGATGATCGTCGACCGCCGCGACGGGCCGTTGCGCGGCTCGACGCCGGCATCCACCGCACTTCTGCAATATGAAATCGATACGCCTTTGAGCGTCCTTTCGCTCCAGATCGGCGTGACGGATGCGACACGCGCCTGGCGACGCTCCAGACTTTCAGTCGAGTCGATCGCGGCGCGGACCCGAGAGCTCGCGATCGAATGCGATCTCGAACGCCGCGACGCGCTCTATCTCGCGGGAAGCGAACTCGATGCGAAGGGGCTGCGTCGCGAATGCGATGCGCGCCGCCTTGCGGGTTTCGAGACACGCTATCTCGGACGCAAGGCGCTGCTTCGGCGGTTCGGTATCTCGAGAGAAGCCGCGCTTCTCGGCTATGACAATCTCGCCGCGGATCCGCGCCGGTTGGCCGCCGGGTACCTGCGCGCTGCGATTGCGCGCGGCGCCAAGCTACATACGCCCTGCGACATCATGAATGTCGAAGCGCGACCACGCGGCGTGACGGCGACGACTGCCGACGGGCATGAAATCCGCTGTCGCACGCTCGTGTTCGCGACGGGTTACGAACTGCCGAAACAGGTTCCGGCTCGCGGTCATCGCATTGTCTCGACCTTCGCGCTCGCGACACGCCCGCAGAAGCGCCTGGTATGGCCGGAGCGATGCTTCATCTGGGAGGCGTCCGAACCCTATCTCTATCTGCGCGCAACGAAGGAAGGCCGTGTGATCTGCGGAGGTGAGGACGAGGAGTTTTCAGACGAGGAAAAGCGCGACGTGCTCCTGCCGAGAAAGATCGACGCCCTTCGCCGCAAACTGACGCGCCTGCTGCCTGACCTCGACACGGAACCCGACTTTGCCTGGTGCGGCTCATTCGGAGCAAGCGGGACCGGATTGCCCTCCATCGGAGAAATCCCCGGCATGGCGAATTGCTGGGCTGTGCTCGGCTATGGCGGCAACGGCATCACCCACAGTCGCATCGCCGCTGAAATCATCCGCGCAGGCCTGATCGGCGCGACCGATCCCGACGCCGATCTTTTCGCGTTCGAGAAGGAGTGAATCTCTATATTTTCCGCACGCCGCGATGCTGGGCGTGAGTCAGCGCGATCGCCAGTGCATCGGCCGCATCGTCGGTCTTCGGATCCGCCTTCGGCAGCAGCACGCGCACCATCATGTGAATCTGCGCCTTCTCGGCGTGGCCTGAGCCCACGATCGTCTTCTTCACCTGGTTCGGCGCGTATTCCGAGACGTCGAGCCCGTGCAGCGCGCCGACCAGCATGGCGACGCCGCGGGCGTGGCCGAGTTTCAGCGTCGCCTGCGCATCCTTGTTGACGAAGGTCTCCTCGATCGCCGCCTCATCAGGCGCATGCAGCCGAAACACGTCCGACAGCCCGTCATGGAGTTGCCGCAAGCGCTCGGCGAGCGGCTTCTTCTCGTCAGAATTGACCGAGCCGCAGGCGATGAAGGAGAGGCGCGTTCCTTCCGAAGTGACGAGGCCCCAGCCGGTTTTCCTGAGACCGGGATCGATGCCGATGATGCGAATCGCGTGAGCCTTCATGTCGCTGAGAGGCCGCGTCGCGCGCCCCGGGTCAAGCGCGCTTGCGCGCCGCAACGGCGAAACGCATGAAACATGTCGCCGCTAACGATACACGAAACCATTGGCGCGCAGCGGTTTCTTCTGATTATGAGGCGGGCGTCGGCGCAAGCCGTTCCGTTGGGAGACGCTCATGATTGCGAAGCTTCTGTTGATGTCAGCACTGAGCGCGCAGCCGTCGGCGCCCGCGCTGCTGGAAGCCAGCGTCTGCGCGCCTGCGGCCTGCATGACGCTCGCGCAGTATGAGACGACGCCGCAGGGCTATCGTGGAACCGGCCGGAATTTCGGGCGCGGCTGGGAGAGTGAGCGCCGCGCCGTCCGCGGCACGGGCTCGAATTTCGGCGGCGGATTTGACGTCGATCGCAAGCGGAAAAGCTTCACAGGAACGGGAACCCGGTTCGGCGGCGGCTATAACGTCGGCGGGGGCGGGCGCCGGGTCACGGGCACCGGCAATAATTTCGGCAAGGGCTGGGAGTTGTCGTCGAACGGCCGCGAATGGGTCGGCACCGGCGGCAATTTCGGCAGGCGCTGCCCGGCGCGGCCGGGCTCTTCCTTCGTGCCCTGCATGTGAGCTGCAGGCCGGCGCGGCGTAGCGTCACCTCGCTGTCGCAATCGCGACGGCGCGACGTGCGGCATTTTAGCAAAAGGCCGGCCTTCCCAGGCTGAAGTCATACCGCCCCTGCGCTGAGCGCGCTGCGTCGCAGCATATTTTCGTCGACGGATGCGGCGATGGGGCCTAGAAAGGTCAAATCACGCTTCGTGGACGCCGCGCCCGTTTTTGCGCGCTCCGCCAAGACCTCTGGACCCAATTCTCATGCTCTATTCGCCGAAGGACCGGGACGCGCTCTCGGCCGAGAAGCCCGGTTTTGCGGAGTTCGTTGTCGTCGTCGCCCTGATCATGGCGATCGGCGCCTTCTCGATCGACAACATCATGCCGGCCTTCGGTCCGATCCATCAGGAATTCGGCGTCGCCAGCAGCAACGACATGCAGCTCATGATGACGGTCTACATGGCCTCCTTCGCCGTCATGCAGCTTGTTTACGGCCCGATCTCGGATGCGATCGGTCGCCGGCCAACGCTGATGATCGGCATGGGCGTCTATCTCCTCGGCAGTGTCGCCGCGGTGTTCGCGCCGAGTTTCGAATTGCTCCTTGCGGCGCGCGCGCTGCAAGGCCTCGGCGCCGCCTGCACCCGCGTGATCTCCGTCGCGCTCGTTCGCGATCGCTACGCCGGACGTGAAATGGCGCGGGTGATGTCGCTCACCATGATGATTTTCATCATCGTGCCGATCTTCGCGCCGGCGGTCGGGAGCCTGATCCTGCATGCGAGCAACTGGCGCTTCATCTTCCTGTCGATGGTGTTGATGGCGCTTCTCGTCGTCGGCTGGTTCGGCCTGCGCATGCCGGAGACCTTGAGGCCGCAATATCGCCGGCCGGTGTCGCTCGCGATGCTGTCGAACGGCTTCACGCGTTCGATGACGACGCGGGTGTGCATCGGCTACTCCACCTGCATGGGCATGATGATGGGCTGCGTCATGAGTTACGTGAACTCGGCGCAACAGATCTTCGAGACGGAAGTCTATGGCCTCGGCCCGTGGTTTCCGCTCGCCTTCGGCAGCATCGCTGCGGTGATGGGCCTCGCCTCCTTCGTGAACTCCAGCCTGGTCGGCCGCGTCGGCATGCGCCGCATGGCCCATGGGGCGACGATCGGCTTCATCCTCGTGGCGCTGATCCAGTTCGTCGTCGCCAAGGCCTATGGCGGCGCGCCGCCGCTGCTTGCTTTTGGCGCGACGCTCGCCGGCTGCCACTTCCTGTTCAGCCTGATCATGCCGAACTCGAACGCCATGGCGATGGAGCCGGTCGGCGACATCGCCGGCACCGCCTCGTCCTTCATGGGATTCTACACGACGCTCGCCGGCGCGCTGCTCGGCTATCTCGTCGGCCAGCATTTCAACGGCACTGTGATTCCGCTGACGATCGGCTATCTCGCTTTTGGCTGCGGCACGCTCCTCGTGATGCTGTGGGCCGAGAAGGGCCGCCTGTTCCAGCCGCACAATCCGCCGACGCGCTGATCGCTTCCTTTAGCGCCGATACCTTTCTTTCGATTCGCGACGTTGTCGAGCTGGCGGCCGGAGATTTCTCGCGTTACAACGCCGTCGGCATAAAGAGTTGTTAGCTGTGCTTTCCCCTGTGCATTGTCGGAGATCGCCATGGGCAACTTCAACGCGCAGTTTCATTTATTGCCACCCGATCTTAAGCTTAGCATGGGCTTGTTGGCCATGGACGCCAACACAAGTCGGGTGAATTTGGTTTATAGTCGTCCGTCTCTCAACTCGATCAAAAATGACGAGATCGGTCTCCAATACAATTACGGAAAGAAGATAGAGCTATTTTTGGGTCGCAGCACCTCGCGGCTGGTGTTCGGCGTCGATCCCCGGACTGGAAGCAGCGCAGTTTCCATGAAGCATAAGGGATTGGGGGCAAGTACGGAATTAAACTTCAAAGATCGGTGGTTAAAAATCGATCTGTCCTATGTTTATCACGGGCTGGATATTAGCGCGATGGCGAAATGGGCGGAGACTTCAACAGGGCGAGCGGCGGATTATGGATTCAATATCGGCGCGAGGCCGCTCCCGTTCTTCGACTTGAGAACGCCCGCCACTCCTGCCGACATGAGGACGACATTCAACGACGCAGGAGCGACCGCCATTGATATTTGGAATCGTAAAGGACTCAAGAGCAACGATACTGCAGTGTTAGGTCGTGCAGCGACCCTCATTCCCCAGATTGCAAATGCGCAAAACAATCCTCCTTGGGGCGCAGGCGTATATGTTCACATGGATGAACGGAATAATTTTACGATATTCGTTATTGGCACAATTCACTTTTCCGCCGGTCCTCGCGTGGAATTTGCTAAGCCGTCGACGCAAGTTGTTGGGCCCACGCAGTAATGGGCGTCCTTGCCATTTGCACAAGAATGGATAGAGCAGGTTTCCTGCTGACATCACAAGGCGTTTTCAACGTCGTTCCGCGAGTGGAGGCAAATTGATAATGCGCGGCGCGCTCCTCGTGTTGCTGTGGGCCGAGAAGGGCCGCCTGTTTCAGCCGCACAATCCGCCGACGCGTTAAGTCGTTTCGCTTTCGATGGATTGGCTTTCGATTCCCGGCGTCGCCGATCCGGTTGCGGCTGCGCTTCTGTGCGCGGCGGCGTTCGCCGGCGGCATCGTGCGCGGCTTCACCGGTTTCGGTTTCGGCATGGTGTTCGTGCCCGTCGCCAGCATGGCGGTCGGGCCGGCAGCAGCGGTCGGGCTGATCTGGTTCATCGATCTGCCCTATGCTTTTCCCCTGGCGGCGCGGTCCTTTCCGCGCGCCGTCTGGCGCGAAGTCGGGCCTCTGCTGATCGGCTCCGTCATCGCCCTGCCTCTCGGCGTCTATCTCCTGACGCGGCTCGATCGCGATCTCACGCGATGGATCATCGCGACCGTGATTGCGCTTGCGCTGGCGGCGATGATCTCGGGCTGGCGTTATCGCTCGGAACCAGGCGTGAAACTCTCGCTTTCGGTCGGCGGCCTGTCCGGGCTCTTCAATGGGCTGGCGCAACTCGGCGGTATGCCGCTCGCTCTTTTCTGGCTGAGTTCGCAGACGAACAGCGCGCAGCGCACGCGCGACAATCTCCTGGTGTTCTTCGCGCTCAACACGCTCGTGTCAGGCCTCTTGTTCATGGCCGCGGGCGTCGTGACGATGGAGCGATTCTGGACCGCGATCCCGCTGATCATCATCTATGGCGCGGGCCTGCTGATCGGCGTGCGCGGCTTCCATATCGCCAGCGAGCAGACGTTCCGCCGCGCCGCCTATGCCGTGATCGGCGCGAGCGTGCTGCTCGCGCTGCCAGTGTTCGACGCCTGGATCAGATAGTTCTGTTCAGCGTCCGCCCTGCGCAGTGAGCCGAATGTCGCGATCGGCCGGCCACTTCATGCGATAGGCGACGCGCACTTCTTTCTTCTCGTTCGGCTGCATCTCCCACGACCAGGCCATGACGCCGCGCTTGTCGCCGACCTGCTTTTCCGTGGGCGCTGTGGTCTCGCGGAGCTGCTCGACCACGATCGCCGTATTCTCCGACACCGGCACGCGGTCGACGATGGTGACGCGCATCGGCCGCGCGTGGAGATTGGTCACCACAGTGCGGAAGTCGCTGATCTGATATTTTGAGGCGGTGAACCAGCCGGGATCATTCTCGCGCTTCTTCACCGGCGCGCGCTCGATCTTGACGCGATCATCGGCGCCGAAGCCGAGATCAAGCTGATCTCCCGAAGCCGTCAGCCCGATGCGCGTCTTGCCGACGAACACGCCGTCGCGGAACAGCAGCACTTCGCCCGGCAAAAGCGCGGCGTCGTCGGCGTTGGCGAAGCGCGCGGTGAGATAGGCTGTTGTATCGAGCGATGGCGCGGCTTTCACCTGCAACTCCGGCTCGATGTCGCGCGAGGACAGGCGCACGGTTTTCGGCGAACCGTCCTTCGCCACCGTGACCTTGCCGGGAAGGCGATATTCCGCCGAGAAGGTCGAGGAATCGGCCGCAGCCTCCTGTTCTTCCGCTGTGCGTTGGCGCGGCTCCGCCGGCTTGGCCAGCGCTTCGTCCATTGGTTGCGCTCGCGCGGCAGGCTGCGGCGGCGCAGGCGGAGCGGCGACGCCGCTGCTCACTGCGCGGCCATAAAATGTGGGCTCGAAGATGTTGGCGACGAGCGAACCCATGTCAGGCGCCGCGACGCCGCCGGCGACGCGCGTGGTCGACAGAGTCAGCGACGCGTCGGTCCAGTCCTCGCCCGTATTCTGCGTGACGCTGGCGCGCCGCACGAAGGCGATCGAGGGCTTCACGCCGGTCGCGCCGGTGGAGAGACGCGCGTCATAGACCGGCGCCCAGCGCGCGCCGCGCACGCGATAGATGATTTTCAGCTTCGCCTTGGCGTCGGCCTCGGCCTCGATAGCCACGGCGACGTCGAGGCGCGGCGCGAGATTGGGACGCGTGCGGCCGAGCGTCGCTTCGATCGACCTGATCTCGGTATCGATCTCGGCTGCGCGCGCACGCAGCGCGGTCAACTGCGCGTTGATCTCGGCCGCGCCCTCGCCGACCGCCGTCCATGCGGCGCGCCATTGCGCGATGTCGATCGGCTTGCCCTCCTTCGCGGAGGCTTCCGGCGTCGCGATCGAGAAGCGCTCGATGGTGCGCTTCTGCATCTCGGCGGCGTCGATCTTGCCGTTGACGGTCGCGAGTTCGGCGCGCAGATCGCGCACTTTCTTCAGCACTTCGGTATCAGGCTTCACGTCGGCGGCGACGCTCTTCATTTCGGCGGAGCCGATCGTCAGCGCTTGATCAGCTACCCCTTCGACGCGGATCGAGGCGGGATCGACGCCAGCAGGCAATCCTTGCAGGATCACCTGATGCGAGCCGGCGGGAATGGCGATGTCGCCCAGGCGGGTCACCAGCGCGCCATCGGGAAAGACGGTGACCGCGTCGATCTTCGCCGACAGGGTCAGATCAGCGGCGAAAGCCGAGGCGGCGAGCGCAAGAGTGGATGCGCCGGCAAGCGCGGCGGCGAGCAATGATTTCATGGGTTCCCCCAAGCGATGGAAAACGCGCGCAGTCTCTGTTCGATTGGGGAGATTTCACGGCGCGGCGGCGTCGGAATGTGCGCATGCGCACGTTCCGTTGCTGTGAGTCCGCCATAATCCCAGATGGGATTTCCTCGCCTCACGCAGCCGGGGCGTTCGCGGCGCGCTGGGAGAGGGTGATGCTCGCCGCAGCGGCGGCCATGTCATCGATGTTGCGCATCACCGTCACGGCGTTGGATGCGAACTGGACGCCAGCCTCGTTCAGCGCGCGATGCACGCGCTTCAGCGATTCCCGCTGGAGATAGCTCGCCTGTGACGGCTTGGCGGTGAATTTCAGACGCAGAACGATGCCGGTTTCGAGAATGTCGCTGACGCCCTGCATCTTCAGCGGCAGGATGAAGTCGCGCCCGATCTCCGGGTCCTCCATCATGGCGATGCCGGTTTTCTTGATCGCCTTGCGCGCCTTCTCGATGTCGGTCGCGGGATCGAGCTTGATGTTGAACTTCACCGTCGCCCAATCGCGGCTCGCATTGGTGACGGCGGAAATCTGGCCGAACGGGACCGTGTGAATCTGCCCGCTCTGGTGACGAAGCTGCACCGAGCGCAACGAGATTTTCTCGACGGTGCCGCGCAGGCGACCCGTGTCGATGTATTCGCCGACGCGGAACGCGTCCTCCATCATGAAGAACAGGCCGGAGACGATATCGCGCACCAAAGCCTGCGATCCGAACGAGATCGCAAGGCCGAGGATGCCGAAGCCGGCGAGCAGCGGCCCGATATCGACGCCGAGCTTCGACAGCGCAACGAGCAATGTCAGACCGAAGATCGCGCCAAGCGAAAAGCCGCGCAGGATCGGCAGCACCGATCCCAGCCGCGTCTGCACCTGGTCATGCGCCTCGTCGTCCTCGCTCGGCAGCGCCGAGACATGCTTCGGCGCATGCGCTTCAAACAGCGTGTGGAAGAAGACCCACAGCAAATAGCCGATCACCAGAATCTCTGCGACCACGGCGATGTTGCGGACCTGCGTCATGATCACCTGCGAGCCCGACTCCATGAAGAAGTCGCCCCACATGCGCGCGAGAACGAACAGAGCAACGAGCCACACCGCGCCGCCGGCGGCTTTCTCGGCGACGACGCCGAACGCCCGGCGCAAAGGCGAAGGCTCGACGCCCTCCGGCGTCACGACATGCAGGTCGCGGATCATGTGCGACGCGCCGATCGCGCCAATCGGCGCAAGCACGATGATGAATTGAGTAAGCCCCGCGGCCGCGGCCCAGCGCGCGCCTTCCGGCATCATCACGGCGACGCGCGCGATCAGCCAGATCAGCGTGGTGGCGAGGATGTAAAGCCATGGCGTCGCCACGGCGAGAATGCGCATGCCGATGTGGGCGTTCTCGGGATCGCGCGACGCGCCGATGATAAGCGCCTCGATGTCGTGACGCGCCATCCAGAACCACCAGATCTTGAAGATCGTGATTGCGGTGCTGGTGATGAGATAGAGCCCGCCGACGGACGCCATGTCGCTTGCGATCGCGCCAGCCGTTGCGAGCAAGTTGAAGATCGTTTGGCCGGCGCCGACATAGATCAGCAGCAGGCGGAAATGCAGCTCGGCGCGCGGCAGGCGCAACAACCGCGCCGCGGGTTGGCCGGGCGACAGCAGGAAACGGCCGATGATGATGTAGGCGGCGGCTGTCGCGAGCGCCCGCAGAAGGGAGTCCGCTCCGGCCTCGATCAATTTCGATGACGGATCCCACCAGTCGACGATGAGCTTGAGCGCGATCAGACCGGAGCCGGCGGCCGCAACGTCGGCGATCAGGCGGCGCAGGGACAGCGCCATGCGGCTGAGCGTTCTGGCGGTGCAATGACGCTCATGCAAAGCCAGCGCCTTCCAGATAAGCTGGTGGACGCCCCTGGCGAGGCCCAGAGACGCGGCGAATGCGAGGGTCAGGATCAGCCATCCCACGGCGGAATAGGCGGGATCGGCGGTCGCGCGCGCCAGATCGGGCCCCAGCTTCGGAATATTCCCCAGCAGCATCCGGCTCGCGCTTAGGGCAGCGACAAGGCTGTCGACGAAGGCGCCCCATTCCGAGGCGGGCTGGGGCTTCGGACCGGGCTGCGGGGCGGTTGACGTCGCAGCAGGGGCGGGCTTCGCCGTCTCCGTCGGAGCCGATGAGGCCGCGGCCCGGTCGGCGAAGCGGACGGTCACAGAGCGCCCATCGCGCCGCAGCGTATCGACCATCCGGCTGACATCCTCGCTCTTCTCGCCGCCTTTCAGTTCGAGGACGATGGCGCCGTCGGTTTTAGGGTCGGGGCTCTGCGCGCGGGCGGGGACGAGAGCGACGCCTGTGGCGAGCGCCATCAGCCAGAGGAGGCCGGAGGCAAAAGATCGATTTTTCATGTCCTGCTCGCGACGGAGCCTGTTGACGCGACAGGGAGAGTGGGGTGGCGCGGACCGGCTTGCAAGTCGGCAAGCGTTCGGAGCTAGCCGTCCTTCTCGGATGCGGCCTCGATCATGACCGCTGTCATGAATCGATAGAAATTGAGCCAGGCGAGTTTCGCCTCGCCGTCAAATTGGGGACCAAGGCACCGCTCAAGGGTGGCGATCAACGCCTGGCCAACCGGCTCGAAGTGGTCCGATGTCACGCCATGGCGGCGCGCATGCGCCCGGCCGAGCGGAGCGAGCACCGCGGCAGGTCCCGCCGGCGAGCGCAACGCATAGACGGCGAGCGCGAGCGTATCGATCAGCTTCGCGCCTTGCGCGGCGATGTCGCCTCTGAACATCGGACGCAATTCAGGCGCAATGCGGAACAACTCGTCATAGAAGAAGCGCTCGGCGGAGGCGCGCGCCGCGAGCGCCTTCGCGAAGGTCTGGCGGATGAGCTCGATCTCTTCGGGGGACGCCGGGCTTGCGGTCATGCCCGGCCTCGCTGAGACGCGATGGGCTTCACGCGATGGGTGATGAAGTTGCGCAACTCGGTCGTGCGCTTCTCAGGATCGAGGAGTTCGTCATCGAAGCCGTAGCGCCAGGCGAGATCGGCGCGTGTGGGATCGTCATGCAGCACGTCGAGATCATCACAGAAGTCGACAAGCTGATCTTCGCGTTGTGCGAAGCCTTCGGAGACCAGCGCCTGCGTGCGCCTGCGAAGGATTGCCGCCACCTCGCGGAACGAGAATTCGGGATGATATTGCACGCCCCAGAACACCGACCCCTCATGGGTGAATTCCGCCGCCTGCACCTCCGAGACCGAGTTGAAGGCGAGCGTCGTCGCGTGCGGCGGGAGGCGCGTGACCTCGTCGAGATGGATGGCCGGCGCGTCCCACACGGCCGGTCGTCCTTCGAGCAGGGGGTGATTCACGCCGGCCTCCGCGCGCGTGAGACGGCGGGCGAAGCCGACCTCGCGGCCCCTGGGATTGCGATGCACCACGCCGCCTGCGGCGACGGCGCCCATCTGAAGACCCCAGCAGGAGCCGAACACGGGCGCCTTCGAGCGATAGATCGCCTGCATCAATTCGATCTGGCGCGTCACCTCGGGCGAGAGATCGTAGATGTTGAGCGCCGAGCCCGTGAGGAAGACGCCGTCATAGGATTCGAGGCCGGCGGGATCGGGGAGATTCGCGCCCTCATCCGTCGGCAGGGCGATATCGGTCACCGCATCCTTTTCGATCTCATGAACGACGGCGGCGTAGGAGCCGGCCGAAGTCTCGCCATAGGCTTTTCTGTGGGCCTCGCGGGCGGTCTTCGTATTACCTTCAACCACGAGGAAGCGGAGCGGACGGGTCATTTTCGCGAGCGCCTTGGCGGGGAGGGGCGGCGCGTCCGGCATGGAGCCATGCGGCGCAGCCGATGGACGGCTTGGGCGCCGCAAGTAGCATGCGCGCCCTTTCGCCGACAATCTCAGTGCTCCCTTGCCTTTTCTGCAACGCCTCTGGGCCAATCCCTATCTGATGCTGACCATCGCGACGCTGTGCTGGGCCGGCAACGCGATCGCGAGCCGCGTTGCTGTCGGCGAGGTCTCGCCCCTGGCGCTGAGTTCGCTGCGCTGGCTCGGCGTCTGCGGCTGCGTCGCGCCTTTCTATGCGCGCGAGATCAGGCAGGCGCTGCCAGCGATGAAGAGCTCGCTGCCGGTGATCGCGCCGGCGGCGATCCTTGGCCTCACCGCCTTCAGCGTGCTGATCTATGTCAGCGCGAAATACACAACGGCGCTGAACATCGGGCTTCTGCAGGGCGCGCTTCCGGCGCTCGTGTTTCTTGGGGCGTGGCTCGCCTATGGCGTGAGGATCACGCTGCTGCAGGCGATCGGCGTCGTCATCAACATGGCCGGCGTCGCGATCATCTCGACGGGGGGGAGCCTCGCCGCTCTGATCGGGCTGCAACTCAATCGCGGCGACGTGCTGATGCTGATTGCGATCGTTTTCTATGCGATCTTCACGGTCGCCGCCCGCAACCGGCCGCCGGTCCCGCCGATCGTCTTCTTTCTCGTGATGGCGCTGATCGCCGGCGCAGCCAGCCTGCCTCTGATCCCGATCGAGGCGGCGCTGGGAACGCTGCACTGGCCGACGCTTAAGGGCTGGCTGGTCATCCTCTATGTCGCCTTCTTCCCCTCGTTCATCGCGCAAATCGTCTATCTCCGGGGCATCGAGCTGATCGGGTCCGGCCGTGCGGGCCTGTTCTACAACCTGCTGCCCGCCTTCACCGCCATTCTGGCGGTGCTGCTGCTTGGGGAGCCGTTCGGCTGGCCGCAGGGGCTGGCGCTCGCGATGGTCCTCGGCGGCATCGCGCTGGCGGAACGGAAGCCGGCCTGAGCCGCCGCATGGCTGCGCCGGCTTTATTTCGGCCCGTTCGCTGCCTATAAGCGCGCCAAATTCCGGGCCGCAGGGAGGCGGCCCCTGTCTGATCGAGGACCCGCATGGCCGGCCATTCCCAGTTCAAGAACATCATGCACAAGAAGGGCAAGCAGGACGCGATCCGCTCCAAGCTCTTCGGCAAGCTGGCGCGCGAAATCACCGTCGCGGCGAAGCTTGGCGTGCCCGACCCCAACATGAATCCGCGCCTGCGCGCCGCCGTGATCGCGGCCCGCGCCGAGAACATGCCGAAGGACAATATCGAGCGCGCCATCAAGAAGGCGGCCGGCGGCGACGGCGAGAACTACGACGAAATCCGCTATGAGGGCTACGGCCCCGGCGGCACGGCGCTGATCGTCGAGGTGATGACCGACAACCGCAACCGCACCGCCGCCGACGTGCGCTCCTACTTCACCAAGGCCGGCGGCAACATGGCGGAGACAGGCGCTGTGTCCTTCATGTTCGATCGCGTCGGTCTCGTCGTGTTCGATGCGAAGGTCGGGAGCGAGGATGACATGCTCGAAGCCGCGATCGAGGCCGGCGCCGACGATGCGCAGATCAGCGAAGACATCCACGAGATCTATTGCGACCAGAATGTGCTGGCCGAAGTGGCGAAGGCGCTCGAAGGCCGCTTCGGCGAGCCGAAATCGGCGAAGCTCGTCTGGCGCCCGCAGAACACCATCGCCGTCAACGACGAGCAGGGCGAGAAGATCGTGAAGCTGGTCGAGACGCTCGAAGAGCACGACGACGTGCAGAACGTCTATTCGAATTTCGAACTGTCCGACGCGCTGATGGCGAAGCTGTCGGGGTGACGTCGGCGAGTGGCGATGAAATGCGGTCTGCTTTCTTTCGGACGCAATATTTCCACGTCATGGCCGGGCTTGGCCCGGTCATCCACGAATTCAAGGTAAGACCAGCGGACGTGGATGCCCGGGCCACGCCCGGGCATGACAATCTGGTTTTATGGCGCGGCTGAGAGATATTGTGATGGCTGACACTTTGCGCGCCATCGATTGCGACATCCACCCGTCGGTCACGCTTTCGGCGCTGACGCCCTATCTCAGCGATCACTGGCGCGCGACTGCGATTGAGTCCGGCCTCAACGACATCGAGATGGTGAGCTATCCCGCGGGGTCGCCGCTGACTGCGCGCGCCGACTGGCGTCCCGCCAGCGGCAAACCGGCCGCTGATCTCGACGCCATTCGCGCTCAGGCGCTCGATCCCTTCAACACCTCGATTGCGATCTGCAACTGCCTCTGGGGCGTGCAGGTGATGTTCAACGAGGACATGGCGGCCGCCTTTGCGCGCGCGATCAACACATGGATGGCGCGCGAGCGTCTTGATGCCGAGCCGCGCCTGCGCGCTTCGATTGTCATCCCTATGCAGAACCCGGAAACCGCCGCTGACGAGATCGAGCATTGGGCTGGCGACAAGCGCTTTGTGCAGGTGTTGATGCTCGTGTCCGGCGATCAGCCGCTTGGTCGTCGCTCGTTCTGGCCGATCTATCGCACGGCGGAGAAGCATGGCCTGCCAATAGCGATCCATGCCGGCAGCGCCTATCGCAATCCGGTCACGGCGGTTGGCTGGCCGTCCTACTATACCGAGGATTACGTCAATCAGGCGCAGGCGTTCCAGACGACGCTGACAAGCCTGATCTGCGAAGGCGTGTTCGATAAATTCCCGCAATTGAAAGTGGTGCTGACGGAGTCGGGCTTCACCTGGCTGCCGTCGCTGGTGTGGCGGCTGACGAAATTCTGGAAGGGCTTGCGTCACGAGACGCCATGGGTCGATCGGCCGCCCTACGAGATCGTGCGCGATCAGGTGAGGCTCACGCTGCAGCCGGTCGATGCGCCGCCGGACGCGCAAGCGTTCGAGAAGCTGATGGAGCATATGGGCTCGGACCGGCTGCTGCTTTACTCTACCGATTATCCGCACTGGCAGTTCGATGGCGTGAATGCGCTGCCGGATGGGCTGTCGCCGCCGCTCATTCGCCGTATGATGGTGGATAATCCGCTCGAGACCCATCCGAGATTGCGGGAGGCGACGCCATGAACATGAATGTGGCTCCCGGTCGCGTCGAAGCCGAAACGCGCAATGTCAGGCTGATCGCCGATTGCGACATTCACCCGACGCCAAATACGACGCGCGACCTCTATCCCTGGCTCGACCAGCGCTGGCGCACGCACATCGAGACGTTCGGCGCGCTGCGCCGTCAGGGCGTGCAGCAAGGGCCGGCCTATCCGAAATCGCAGCCGGACGCGGCGCGACGCGACGCATGGCCGGAAGGCGGCCGTCCCGGCAGCCGTCTCGATTTCATGCAGAAGCAGCATCTTGATGCCAATCGCGTCGCGCTCGGCGTTCTCACGACGATTTCGCCGCATCCCGGCGCGTATCAAAACCCCGAGATGAGCGCCGCTTTCTGCCGGGCGGTGAATGAATGGCAGAAGGCGGAGTGGACAGCTAAGGACACGCGCCTCAAGGGCTCGATCCTCGTTCCTTACGAGCATGGCGATCTCGCCGCGGCGGAGATCGCGCACTGGGCCGGCGATGAGGATTTCGTGCAGATCCTGCTGCTCAGCCGCACCGTCGAGCCGATGGGGCAGCGGCGCTACTGGCCGCTCTATCAGGCGGCGCAGGAAGCCAAGCTTCCAATCGGGGTGCATGCGTTCGGCAATGGCGCGCATCCCATCACCAGCAGCGGCTGGCCCTCCTTCTACATCGAAGAGATGACGGGCCACGCGCAGACCTGCCAGTCGCAGATCACGAGCCTCGTGCTCGAAGGCGTCTTCGAGCGCTTTCCGGGCCTGCGCATCGTCGTCATCGAAGGCGGCTTCGCCTGGCTGCCGCCGCTGGCGTGGCGACTCGATACGCATTGGACCAAGCTCAGGGCGGAGACGCCGCATCTCAAGCGCAAGCCGTCCGAATATATTCGCGACCATGTCTGGATCACGACGCAGCCGATGGAAGAGCCGCAGTCGCGCCAGCATATCCTCGATATCTTCGAGTGGATCGGCTGGGACCGACTGCTGTTTGCGTCGGATTATCCGCACTGGGATTTCGACGATCCCGCGCGCTGCCTGCCGATCGCGATCTCGGAAGATCAGGCGCAGCGCTTCTTCCTCGACAATGCGTTGAAGCTCTACGGCGTCGATCCCGCCAAGGCGGCCGCGGCGACGCTCGCGGCATGACGCGCCATATAGTGTGCGCCGCGCGCGATCTGCCGCCCGGCGCGCGCAAGCTCGTGCATCTCGAAGGACGCCCCATCCTCGTGCTCAACGTAAAGGGCGAGTTTCACGCGCTCCTGAATATCTGTCCGCATCAGGGCGCGAGCCTCGCCGGCGGAATCCTCACGGGTCTCGTGGAATCTGGTGAACCCGGCGACTACCGCTATTCGCGCGAAGGCGAGATTTTGCGCTGCCCCTGGCATGGCTGGGAATTCGACGTGAAGACAGGAAAATCCTGGTGCAAGCCGTCGCGCATCCGGCTCAAGGATTATCCCGTCGCGGTCGAGTCCGGCGGCGCGCTGGTTGAAGGGCCTTACGTCGCCGAAACCTTTCCCGTGTCGATCGACGACGATTATGTCGTCGTGGAAGTGGCGACCGCGCGCGTCGCGGAGAGAGGGGCTGCGGGCGGTTAGTTTGAATTATCGCGCGCTTTCCCTCTCCCTTGGGAGAGGGTGGTCGGCGCGGCGCGATGCGAAGCATCGTCGCGAGCCGACCGGGTGAGGGAGAACCTCTAAGGATTGAGCGTAATCTTGCGGGACACGATGGGGAGCAGCACCCTCATCCGGCTCGCTCCGCTCGCCACCTTCTCCCAAGGGAGAAGGAGTCGGTAACAAGATTGTTCGTTCTTGCGGCGTCTCAAGGCAGGCTCCATCTGACCGCCATCACGCGGGGACTGCACGATGGAGATCGGCGTTTACACCTTTGGCGATGTGAAGCCCGGCGGCGACATCACGCCGCGGCGGCGCCTGCGCGATCTGATCGAGGAAATCACGCTGGCCGATCAGGTCGGCCTCGACGTGTTTGGCGTCGGCGAGCATCACCGGCCTGACTATTCCGTCTCGGCCCCGCCGATCGTGATGGCGGCCGCGGCCGAGCGCACGAAAAACATCAAGCTCACAAGTGCGGTGACGGTGCTGAGCTCCGAAGACCCTGTGCGCGTCTATCAGCAGTTCGCCACGCTCGATCTCCTCTCCGATGGACGCGCGGAAATCATGGCGGGGCGCGGCTCCTTCATCGAATCCTTCCCGCTGTTCGGTCACGATCTCGACGATTACGACGCGCTGTTCGCGGAAAATCTCGACCTGCTGCTGCGCATCCGCGAGCGGGAGCGCGTGACATGGGAGCCGGGCCATCATCGCGCGGCGATCGACAATCGCGGCGTCTATCCCCGCGCCGAGCGCGAACTGCCGGTCTGGATCGCGGTTGGCGGCACCCCGCAATCAGTCGCCCGCGCCGGCGCGCTTGGACTGCCGCTTGCGATCGCGATCATCGGCGGGGAGCCGGCGCGCTTCCGCCCGCTGGTCGATCTCTATCACGAGGCGGGGCGTCGCGCGGGCGTCGATCCCGCGAAGCTGAAAGTCGGCGTGAACGGCCATGGCCTCGTCGGCGACACGTCGCAGCAGGCCGCCGACGCCTTCTACCCCAGCTATGCCGAGACCATGGCGAAGATCGGTCGCGAGCGCGGCTGGGGACCGATGTCGCGCGCCCAATTCGACGCGTCGACTGGGCTTCGCGGCCATCTCGCGGTCGGAGGGCCGCAGGAGGTGATCGACAAGATCATGCATCAGCGCGAGGCGCTCGGGCATGACCGCCATCTCATGCAGATGAGCGTCGGGGCGACGCCGCATAAGGCGATTATGCGTTCGATCGAATTGCTGGGAACCAAGGTCGCGCCCGTGATCCGCGAGGAGACGGCGGCGAAGCCGGCGCTGATCGCGGCCGACTGACCTCGCTGCGATGTGAACAGGCTGGTGCGGCGCGGCGCTCGCTGCGCCTTGCCGCCGTACGCCGTCTCGGCGATCCTCCCTTGTAAGACCCGGCGGCGCCTTGAGGTCGCGTGGGTCCTCATAAAGAAATGGGAGGCCCGCATGAAAATGATTCCGCTCCTGCGGCAGGCTGCATTTGCGCTCGCTCTGTGCTGTGCGCCCGCAGCCTTCGCCGCCGATTATCCCGCGCCGAAGGAAGGCGCGTGGACCGCGAAGGAATTCAGGTTCCACGACGGCGCGACGCTGAACGACGTCAAGCTCGGCTATGTCACCATTGGCGAACCGACAGGCGAGCCTGTGCTCATTCTGCACGGCACGGCAGGCTCGGCCGCGAGCATGCTGACGCCGGCCTTTGCGGGTGAGCTGTTTGGACCGGGTCAGCCGCTCGACGCGACGAAGTATTACATCATCATTCCCGACGCGCTCGGCGCCGGGAAATCAACGAAGCCGTCGGACGGGCTGCGCGCGAAATTCCCGCGTTACAATTACGACGACATGGTGCTGGCGCAGTATCGCCTCGTGACGGAAGGCCTCGGCGTGAAGCATCTGCGCCTTGTGCTCGGCAATTCCATGGGCGGCATGCATGCATGGGTCTGGGGAACAAACTACCCTGATTTCATGGACGCGTTGGCTCCAATGGCGTCGCAGCCGACGGCGATGGCGAGCCGCAACTGGATGATGCGACGGATGATCATCGACGCCGTGCGCAATGATCCCGCTTGGAACAATGGCGACTACACAACCCAGCCGCCTTCGCTGAAAGTTGCGAACGCGTTTTATGGCATCGCGACGAGCGGCGGCACGCTCGCCTATCAGACGATGGCGCCGACGCGCGAACTCGCCGACAAGGTCGTCGATGAACGATTGAATGCGCCCTTCACGGCGGATGCGAACGATTTCCTCTACCAGTGGGATTCCTCGCGCGATTACGACGCGTCGCCCAAGCTCGATCGTATCACGGCGGCGCTGCTTGCGATCAACTCGGCCGACGATGAGCGCAATCCGCCGGAGAGCGGCATCATGGAGCGCGAGCTGAAGCGGCTGAAGAATGCGAAGTTGCTGCTGATTCCGGCGAGCGAGGAAACGCGCGGCCACGGCACGACCGGCATGGCGAAATTCTGGAAGGCGCAATTGCAGGAATTCTTGCAATCGGCTCCGCGGCGGGCGATCTAGGCGCCTGCAAACGGAGGCGTTCGTCGTTGGGCTGGAAAAGACTATTCGGCGCGCCGATCCAGGCGATCCGTCAACCCCGATGACGAACGCCGATCTCGCCCATGGCGGCGCGCTTGGCGAGGTCATGCGCGCTTTTCCGGACGCGCCGACGCCATGGCTCGATCTGTCGACCGGCATCAATCCCTGGCCCTATCCGCACTCTAACATCGCCACATCTGCGTTCACCGCGCTCCCGGACGCTGGTCTTGAGCGCGATGGGATCGACGCAATGGCGCGCGCGTGGAATTGCGCGCCGGAGACGATCGCGCTGACGGCGGGATCGCAGGCGGCGATTCAGATTTTGCCGCGGTTGTTTCCTTCACGACGCGTCGCGATCATCGTGCCGACCTATAGCGAGCATGCGATTGTCTGGCGAAGTGCGGGCGCGGTTGTCAAAGAGGTCGATGGTCTCGCGTCCGCTGCGCACGAATTCGATACGGTGGTTGTCGGCAATCCCAACAATCCGGACGGGCGGGCATATCAGCCCGACGCGCTTCTCCGCGCGGCGGAGACTCTTGGCTCGCGGGGCGGCCGCCTGATTGTCGATGAAGCATTCGCCGATCTCCAGCCCGATATTTCTCTCGCGCAACATGCGGGCGCTGCGTCGATCATCGTGCTGCGCTCGTTCGGGAAATTCTTCGGGCTCGCCGGCGTGCGTCTCGGCGCCATCGTTGCGTCGCCCGATGTCATCGCTTCAGCGCGCAAACTGCTCGGCCCCTGGCCGGTGTCGGGCCCCGCGCTTGATCTCGCGCGCCGCGCCTATCGCGATGACGCCTGGCGCGATGCGACGCTGGCGCGATTGCGCAAGGCGGCTGATGATCTTGATCGCGCGCTGCGCGCCGGCGGCGTCGAGCCCGTCGGGGGAACCGATCTCTTCCGATGGGCCGCCTGCGCCGACGCGCATGCGACCTGGCGACAGCTCGCTGCAAGGGGAATCTATGTCAGGCGCTTTTCGTGGAGCCGCGACAGGTTGAGATTCGGTTTGCCGCGCGAGGTGACCGATTTCGATCGGCTCACAAGCGCGCTGCGCGCCTGATTGATGCGGCGCTGCCCAGACCATTGATATTGCTGGGGAAACGCTGAGTTGACGATTGTCTGGACGACGTTGAGATTGATCGCGCCCTTTACCTCCGCCTCTTAATCGACTAACCGCTCCGCGGAAGAGCCCCGGCCCTCCCGCCGGGGCTCTTCGTTTGCGGGATATCGTCATGGCGAACGTAGTGGTGGTCGGCGCCCAATGGGGCGACGAGGGCAAGGGCAAGCTGGTCGACTGGCTGTCCGAGCAGGCCGATGTGGTGGTGCGCTTCCAGGGCGGCCACAATGCGGGCCACACGCTGGTCATCGACGGCGAGGTCTACAAACTGTCGCTCCTGCCGTCGGGCATCGTGCGTCCCGGCAAATTGTCGGTGATTGGCAATGGCGTCGTGCTCGATCCCTACGCGCTCGCGTCGGAGGTCGACCGGCTGAAGACGCAGGGCGTAGAGGTCAGCCGCGACAATCTCCGCATCGCCGACAATTGCTCGCTCATTCTCTCCCTGCATCGCGATCTCGACGCGATGCGCGAGGATTCCAATTCCGGCACGAAGATCGGCACGACGCGCCGCGGCATCGGTCCGGCCTATGAGGACAAGGTCGGCCGCCGCGCGATCCGTTTGATGGATCTTGCCGATCCGGCGGAGCTGCCGAGCAAGGTCGAGCGCCTGCTCACCCACCACAACGCGCTGCGCCGCGGCCTCGGCCAGGACGAGATTTCCGCGCGCGTGGTGCTCGAAGAAATCACGACGATCGCGCCCAAGGTGCTGCCCTATATGGACGTCACCTGGCGCCTGCTCGATCAGGAGCGGCGCGCCGGCAAGCGCATCCTGTTCGAAGGCGCGCAGGGCGCGCTACTCGACGTCGAGCACGGCACCTATCCCTATGTCACCTCCTCGCACACGGTGTCGGGCCAGGCGGCGGCGGGATCGGGTCTTGGGCCGAATGCGATCAACTATGTGCTCGGCATCGCCAAGGCCTACACCACGCGGGTCGGCGGCGGCCCGTTCCCGACCGAGCTCGATGATGAAATCGGCCACCGCATCGGCGATCGCGGCCGGGAGTTTGGCACGGTCACGGGACGGCGGCGGCGCTGCGGCTGGCTCGATGCGGTGCTGCTGCGGCAAACCGTCTCGACATCGGGCATCGACGGCATCGCGCTGACCAAGCTCGATGTGCTCGACGGCTTCGAAGAGATCAGGGTCTGCATCGGCTACAAGCTCGACGGGCGCGAAATCGACCATATGCCGGCCAGCGAAAGCGCTCAGGCGCGACTCGAACCGATCTATGAGACGATGCCGGGCTGGTCCGATTCGACGGCCAAGGCGCGCTCCTGGACGCAGCTTCCGGGCGAGGCGGTCAAATATGTCAGGCGGGTGGAAGAGCTGATTGGCTGCCCGATCGCCTTAGTTTCGACGAGTCCAGAGCGTCAGGACACAATTCTCGTGCGCAACCCCTTCGAAGGTTGACGCGACTCTGCGATAATACCCTTTGGGAATGTATGGCTGACTATTACCCGCTCATCGCCCGCGCAGTCGCCGCGGTGAAGGACGCGCCCGCCGAAACGCGGGCGCAAGTCTATGAACGCGCGCGGGGCGCGCTGATGCGTCACCTCAAGTCGGCCAATCCGCCGCTGACGCCGGAAGCGATCGAGCGGGAGGACGCCGCGCTCGACGATGCGGTCGCGCGGGTCGAGGCTGAAATCCTGTCGGGCGACCAGCCAGGCGAGACGCCAGAGGCTCCGCCTGCGCCTGTCGCGGAGAATGCGGACAGGGAAGTGGTTCGCCGACCTGCGGCGCCGATCGCGTCTCCCCCGGGCGGGGAAGCCGCGGATCGTCAGAAGCGGTTGCGTGCGATGGCGTTTGGCGGCGTGGCGGCCGCGGTGGCGGTGGGCGTCGCGCTGTTCGCCCTGACGCGGCGCGAGGACGCCAGCCGCTATTCGCCGCAGCCAGCGGCAGCCGAGGCGGCCTCGCCCGCCGCCGGGCCGAAGCTCGGCGAGCGCGTCACTGGCGAGACGGCCGACGTCTCGTCGCAACGCCGTCCCGACGCTCCGGCCGCGCCGACCACGCAGCAAGCCTCGCAGACGGCTCCGGCGATCGCGCAGCCGCCCATCGCGGTGGCCCAGCGTGCGATCCTCTACGAGCAGAAGCCGGCGACGCCAAACGAGCCAACCATCGTCAATGGTCGCGCCGTGTGGCGGCTCGATAGCGCATCAGCGGACCCGACCCAGGCGCCTGACACGGTGGTGCGCGCCGAGATCGAATTTCCCGAGCGCTCGCTCAAGGTCGACATGACGATAAGGCGCAACACCGATCCGGCGTTGCCGGCGTCGCATCTCGTCGAGATCAAATTCCAGTTCGCCGCCGGCGGCGGACCGGTGAAGGAGCTGGCCTCGCCGCCGACCATGAAGACCGAAGAGAATCAGCGCGGCGCGCCGCTCGTCGCCCTGCAGGTGCCGGTGACGGAAAACTATTTCCTCGTCGGCCTGTCCAACCTCCCTTCGGACGTGGAGCGGAACATTGCGCAATTGCAAGCCGCCAACTGGATCGACCTGCCGTTCCGCTTCGCCGACGATCGCATCGGGGTGATTGCCATCGAGAAGGGCGCGCAGGGCGCGGACGTGCTGCAGTCAGCGCTCGAACGCTGGCGCAGCTGATCGGCGTTCCCGGCTGGTAGGACCTTCTTAACCGACGCTGACGTTGCGGCGCGTACGCGCGCCGCCGTTAACTTCTTCTCCAGCGCAAGCCTGTCATGAAGTCCGCGGCAGGGGACGGCCAGAGCATGGCGCGAAAAAGCGGGAACCGGTTTTTCCGCGACGAACGCTAGCGTTCGCGCTGCAAAAGCCATGCTCTTAACGTTTGGAATCGATCACGTTCCCGCACTTTGATTGTTTCAATCAAAGTGCGGCGTGATCTATGGGCGCGTGGGGGAACTGGTGATCTGGCTGCACGCGCCGACTCTGACCGTCGTCCTGACTGCCGTGACCTTCGGCGTCGGGCTTCTGCTTCTCATCTCCTGGCTTCAGAACCGCGAGGTGTGGTCGCTGCTGTGGTGGAGCTGCGCCAATATTTCCGGCGGCGCGGCGGTGACGCTGTTTGGGCTCCGCGACATCATCGCGGACTACCTCTCGATCAATCTGGCGGCTGCGCTCCTCTGCTTCGCATTCACCGCCACCTGGACCGGCTTTCGCCTTTTCTGCGGCAAGGCGGCTCCGCCAGCGTTCATCTGCGCGCCGTCGCTCATCTCGCTGTGCCTCTATGAATGGCCGCCCTTCTACGCCTCGATAACCTGGCGGGTGGCGGTCGCCTCGATATTTCCTGCGGCGATCTCGCTCGCATGCGCGTGGGAGCTGTGGCGCTTGAAGAGCGAGCGGCTCGTCTCGCGCTATCCCATGATCGGCTGGCTCTGTCTGCATGCGCTGGTTTTCGGCGCGCGCGCGCCACTGACGCTATTGCTGCTGACCTCGCCGTCCAAGGCCCTCGTCTATTCGCCCTGGTTCTCGGTGATCATGTGCGAGGCGCTGCTGAATGTGATCGCCACCTCGTTCCTTCAGGTCTCGATGATCAAGGATCGCGCCGAGCACAGGCAACGGCAGGCGGCGCTGACCGATCCTCTCACCGGCGCGCCAAACCGGCGAGCGCTGTTCGGCGAAGCGGAAAAGGCGCTGGCGCGCGCGGCGGAGCAGCGCCGGCCCTTGTGCGCTCTGATCCTCGACGTCGACCGCTTCAAATCGATCAATGACCGTTTCGGTCATGGCGGCGGCGATATCGCGCTGTGCCGCATCGCGCAGACGATGAAGGCTCATTTGCGCGAGAACGACCTGTTCGGGCGTATCGGCGGCGAAGAGTTCGTCTGCATCCTGCCCGACACCGCGCTCGCCGGCGCCATGGCGGTGGCGGAGGGATTGCGCGCGCGCATCGGCGCGACGAAGCTCGTCGTTGGAGATGCCGAGCTGCGCATTTCGGTCAGCATTGGCGTAGCCATGACCGAGGACGGCTCGGGCGCGCTCGAAGCGCTGCTGCGCGCCGCCGATCGCAGCCTCTACGAAGCGAAAACCGCCGGCCGCGATCGCGTCGTGGCCGGCGTCAGCCGTCTGTCCGAAGTAAAGCTGCGCGTCGCTTAGATCACGCCGCACTTTGATTGAATCAATCAAAGTGCGGGAACGCGATCGATTCCAGAAGTTCAGAGCATAGCTTAAGCGAAAAACCGGTTCCCACTTTTTCGCGCCATGCTCTGAGCGACAAGCTCAGGCGTGGGTCGAGGCGGTCGCCGGCGGCAGCGACGCCATGCGGCGTGGCGTCTCGATCCTGGTGATCGCCTCGCGCACCGCCTTCTGCACCTTCTCGAAGGCGCGCACCTCGATCTGCCGCACGCGCTCACGCGATACGCCGAATTCGGAGGCGAGGTCTTCGAGCGTCATCGGGTCGTCCTGCAGACGGCGCGCCTCGAAGATGCGGCGCTCGCGATCATTGAGAACGCCAAGCGCGGTCTTCAGCGCCGCGGAGCGGTTGTCGCTTTCCTCATGCTCGGCGAGCGTCCGCTCCTGGTTGGTGTCCTCATCGACGAGCCAGTCCTGCCACTCGCCATCGCCTTCCTCGCGCACCGGAGCGTTAAGCGAGGCGTCGCCCGAGAGGCGCCGATTCATCTCCACGACCTCGTGCTCCTGCACGCCGAGACGCGTCGCGATCGTCGTCACCTGATCGGGCTTGAGATCGCCGTCGTCGAGCGCCTGAATCTGGCCCTTGGCCTTGCGCAGGTTGAAGAACAGCTTCTTCTGGTTGGCCGTGGTGCCCATCTTCACGAGTGACCAGGACCTGAGGATGTACTCTTGTATTGAGGCGCGGATCCACCACATGGCGTAGGTGGCGAGACGGAAGCCCTTCTCGGGCTCGAACCGTTTCACCGCCTGCATCAGGCCGACATTGCCCTCGGAAATAACCTCGCCGATCGGGAGGCCATAGCCGCGGTAGCCCATGGCGATCTTGGCCACGAGCCGGAGGTGGGACGTGACGAGCTTGTGGGCGGCGTCGCGGTCGCCGTGTTCGCGCCAGCTCTTGGCCAGCATGTATTCCTGCTGGGGCTCCAGCATGGGAAATTTGCGGATTTCGTCGAGATATTTCGACAGGCCGCCTTCAGAGACGGCAATGGGCAACGCGGCAGCAGCCATGTGATCCTCCTGGGACCCCCGTCAGGTGGCGGGTCCCGTGTAGCCGGCGGCGGAACGCCCGTCGGCGAACACCTCTATATTGTGACGCCAACCTTGTTTGGAAAGTGGCGGACGAACGCAGTCGCGAAAAAAGTTGACGGCGACAGTCTGCTTATCCGGACTCGCCAAAATTAACATGATTCCTCCGGAAATCCGCCCCCAGGCGCCCCAACGTTAGCCCGAGATCGCTCCGACCCTCCCTTCGCCAACGCAACGACAGGAGGGACCATGGATCGCCGCAGCTTCACCCTTTCCAGTTTTTTCAGCGCCCTGTTGTTCCAGACCGACGGCGCATGGGCCGCCCAGCCGGATTTCACGGTGTCGGAGCCGGTCATCAAGGACAATCTGGCGGTCTATTTCCTGCGCGGCGCGTCGGCGCCGGGCTCGGCGCCGCTCACCCTTCAGGAGGCCATGACGCGCGGCCTGGTCGATGTGGTCGAGACCGGCAACGTCAATGAGCTCATGATCGAGAACAAGGGCGATCAGGAGATCTTCATCCAGTCCGGCGAGATCGTGAAGGGCGGCCGGCAGGATCGCGTGCTCACCGTCAGCCTCGTTCTGCCGCCGAAGTCGGGACGCGTGCCGATCGCCTCCTTCTGCGTCGAGCAGGGGCGCTGGTCAGCGCGCGGCAAGGAGGATTCCGCGAAATTCGCGCAATCCGCATCCATGGCGCCGTCGCGCGAGGCGAAGCTCGCGATGAAAGCGGAGATCAGAGGGAACAATCCGCGTGCTCAGCCCGGCGACACCAGCGCGCGGCAGCAGGCGGTGTGGGCGTCGGTCGCGCGCACGCAGGCGAAGCTGTCGGACAATCTCGGCGCGCCGGTCGCGGCGCTGGAATCGCGATCGAGCCTTCAACTCGCGCTTGAAAATGACAAGCTGAAGCAAGCGCAGGCGGCTTACATCGCGTCGTTGCGCGATGCGGGCGAGCAGGGCGCCGACATCGTGGGCTATGTCTTCGCGATCAATGGCCGCATCAATTCCGGCGACGTCTATTCCTCGCACGCGCTGTTCAGGAAATTATGGCCGAAACTACTCGACGCCGCAGCGACCGAAGCGATCGGCGAGAAGGACAAGCCAAAAACTGACGCGCCGGACGTCGCCGCCGTGCAGGCGTTTCTGAAGGCGGCGGAAGCGCCGCCTGCGAAAGCGCAGACGCTGGCGGGCAAGACGGAAATGGATACGCGCGATGGCGACAAGGCGTTGTTCGTCGAAACACGACGCGCGAGCGAAGGCTTTCTGCATCGCGCTTATGTCGCGAAGTAGCGAGAGACGAAAATGATGCTGATGGCGCCTGCCTTCGCGCGCCGTCAGCTTAAGCGCAGCGCTTCGATGAGCGCCGCGAAATCAGCGGGCGGTTCGCGTTCGAACAGGAGATGCTCGCCGGTGACGGGATGCTCGAAGCCGAGCAGTCCCGCATGCAGCGCCTGCCGATTCAAATTCTCAAGCGCGTCGCGCGCGGGCTCGCCAAGCTTCACGATCTTGGTGCGGAAGCCCGGTCCGTAGACCGGATCGCCCAGCAGGGGATGGCCGATATGAGCGAGATGGACGCGGATCTGGTGGGTGCGTCCGGTCTCGAGCGCGCAATGCAGCAGGCTCGCCACTGGTGGCGATTTCGTGTCCACGCCCAAGAAGGTCTCAATCGTCTCGACATGGGTGATGGCGAAGCGGCCGCGCTCGCCGCGCGTCACGGCCATGCGCTCGCGATCGTGGGGATGGCGGTCGAGCGCGGCGTCGATGGTCTGCCGCGCCGGATGGGGCGCGCCCCAGGCGATCGCCTGATAGCGGCGCTCCAGCGCGCCCTCGCGTCCGTGATCGGCGAATTGCGCGGCGAGCCCGCGATGGGCGCGATCATTCTTCGCCGCGACCATCAGGCCCGACGTGTCCTTGTCGAGGCGATGAACGATGCCCGGCCGCATGACGCCGCCGACGCCGGACAACCCGCCGGCGCAATGATGCAGCAGCGCATGGACCAGCGTGCCGCTGTCATGGCCGGCGGAGGGGTGGACCACCATGCCGGCCGGCTTGTTGATCACGATGAGATCGGCGTCCTCATGGACGATGTCGAGCGGGATCGCCTCCGGCGTCGGCTCGGCTGCGACAGGATCGGGGATAGTGACCGCGACGGTCAGGCCTTGCGCGCCGATCCTGAGAGCGGGGTCGCGCAGGGGAACGCCGTCGCTCGTGACCGCGCCGTCGCGGATCAGCGCCTGCGCGCGGGTGCGCGACAGGCCGTCGATGGCTGCGGCGAGCGTGGCGTCGAGGCGGGCGGGGCCTTCGAGGGTGAGGGTCAGGATATCTGGCATGTTGTTTGGTCGGCCGCGCTTGCGGGGCCGGGTCGAGGTCGGTATAGGGGCGCTCCTGAGCGCGCAAGCTCCCTTCGTCTAGCGGTCTAGGACGTCGCCCTCTCACGGCGAAAACAGGGGTTCGAGTCCCCTAGGGAGCGCCATGGCCTGTCCTAAGCTCATGACTTTCCTTTCTTATTGGCGATTTCCCCAAATTTATCAGGGGCGGTTTGGGTAGTCCTGTTCGCTTTTTGCCCTTGAAGTTTTTCAATGGCGCTAACGGACAGACGCCTTTGATCGGCTTCGCGCGTGTAGCGCTCCGCTTCCGCGAGCGTCTTTAGTCCCAGCACAGACATGATCTCGTGCGCGCTGCAGCCTACATCTGCGAGGCGCCGCCCCGCGGCCTTGCGCAGGCCGTGCGGCTTGGCGTCGAGCGGCAAACCTGCATCGGTGATCGCGTCGCGCATCCATTGTGAGAAGCCGTTTACGGTGCGGCCGGCGCCATAGACGGTCGGCAAGATCACAGCGTGCTTGCGCGGCGTCGCGGCGAGCACGGCGCGCAGGTCTTCATGCAGCGCAATGCGCAGCTTGTGGCCGGTCTTCTGCTGCGCCACCGCGATCGTCGAGCCGGCGATATCCGCCCATGTCATGCGATGAACGTCGGAGCGGCGTTGGCCCGTAAACAGATGCAGGGCGAAGGCAAGGCGCTGTTGAGTCCCGATCGGCCACCTCTGCTCGAACGCTGCAATTTCGGCGTCGGTCCAGGCGCGGATTTCCTTCGTCTTCGGTCGCTTGATCGTCTGTGAGGGATCAGCCTTCAGCCAACCCTTGCCGATGCAATGACGGATGATGATCCGCAGCATCTTCAACAGTGCGAGCCGCTGCCCTGGGCGGTCGTGATAGGGGGCGAGAATTTTCTGCTCGATGCGCTCTTGGTTGAGACCTGAAAGCGTCCTATGGCCATGGTTGTCGCGCAAGATATTGATGCGCGTGGCGTAGCCGGCCTTCGACGTCTTGCGAAGGTCCGTGTAGGCGGGACTGCGCATGTACGACGCAATCGCGAAGGCGATGGTTCCTTCGGTCAGGCCAGGGCGAGCCTGCTTCTTCGCGGCGGCCACACCGCTCAGTGCTGCCGCGTATGCTTCGTCGAATTCTGGCGAGCCGGGTTTGCCGGGCAGGGGTATCCGCGCGCCTTTGCCTCGTCGAAACGAGAGATAGACGTGTCCTTTGACTCGGTTCTTCTCGACATACTTCGGAAGATCGCGCGGCATGATCAGTCGTCCCAGGTCGTGTCGACAGGCTCGTCCCGCGGCTCTTGAGAGTCGACTGAAATCGGCGATGGCGCCTTGTCAGTCTCGACCGCGATGCCATCTGGCCTGGCCACGATCCTGACGATCGTCAGGCCGCAGGCGACTGCTGCGCGGATCGCGCGAGCCACGTCCGCCTGCGTGGCGATCGCTGCTCGATTGGCCATAGACAGGCTCAGCTCGCGCGACGATTCTTCGTTTCCGGAAGCGCTTCATTGGGTGGAACGACGCGCTCCATGCGCTCGCGAACGGCGCGGATAATTTCGGCGTTTTGCGAGGCGCGCGTGTATCGTGACTGGGCCTCCAGCCACGTTTTCACGTCGGCCGGGAGGCGAATCGTCATCAAGGAATCAGTCGTCATCGATCGGCTCCAAAGGCGAGAGACCTTTTTCCGACGCGGTAGAAAGCGCAGCGAGGAGAACCTCGCGACATCCGATGAAGACCTCTTCATCAACCCCATTCGCGCCAAACGGTCAATATGGGGGCGGTTGAGCATTGGTATCCAATTGAATCTATGAGTGTTGCGACCGTCCGCGCCAAACTGGTCGCACGAAATCGAATCAATAAATCTCGTCATCCCCAGCTCTCGATCTCGAAATCGTCGTCGGCCTCGCGCGGCTCCGGCTCCAAGTCGGCGTCCGGCGCGTCCAGATCGTCCAGGAGCGCGATGAGGCGCTCGATGGCGTCCTCGGACGCGCCTGCGCTGAGAAGCGTCCAGGCGGCGCGCTGTGGGCCGCCGGGACGCGTTCTGGAGGGCGGCGCTCATGCCGCGTCCTCGATCGGCAGGAACGATCGCAGGATCTCGTCGACGCGCTCCTCCGACAGAGCGTCGATCTCGTGGAACGCCAAGAGCGCGCGCATCTTGATTGCGGCCTGCTCCATGGTCGCGCAACGATAGGAGCAGATCGCGTCGAAGGCCGCGTTGCGAGCGTCCTTGGCCTCGCCCGCGGCCCGCTGAACGGCGCTGAGCCCAAAGGCGTCAATGTCGGCCTCGATCTTGTCGAACGCCCGGTCGATCGCGTCGAAGTCGCGGTCCTGATTGAGGCGGATCGCCTCCTTCGCATAGGCGACCAGCGAGTCGTCGGGCATGTGATGCCTGCCGACGTGAAAAAGGTGCGCGCGGTAGATTTTCGCGAGCTCTTTCTTGATCGCGTCGCGGCCGAGGTTCGCTTCGAAGAACTTCCCGATAGATGTGGGGATGTGCTGGCGCTTGCCGATGTGCGCCTGATAGGCGTCCTCGGTCTCCCAAAGCTTCAATGCGAGGCGATCATCCTCGGCGTCGGCGGCCTCATACGCTGCAACGAGCGCCTTGATCTCGGCGCAGGGATCATCGCCCTCCGCCGCGATCGCGACGCCGGGCGCGGCCGCCGCAGCCAGAGCCGCGATGCCCGACAACATCCGCCTGCGGCCAAGGTCCGGCGGGTTTGGGTGAGGGACGTGCGCGCGCAATGGCGCGCCCCGTGATAGAGCGTCCGCAGCCATGAAGGGTCTCCAGGAACTTTCGTGGTCAGGGCCGGAGCGAGGCTGCAACCTTGCCTCGGCCCGAATTAATCGTTACACGAAAATCATGGCATCGCAAGATTTTTCTGTAACGAAAAAATCTCGTGGCCGTCCTCCGGGGCGGTCGCGGCCGGAAACTGTCGCAGCCCGCGTGCCGGTCGAAACGATGAAAGCGGTCGACGAGTACATCCTGCGGCAGACTGAGCCCAAGCCCTCCCGGCCGGAGGCCATCGGGAAGTTGGTCGATCTCGGTCTCGAGGCGACCACCGCAGCAGCAGCCTTCCAAGCTGCATCCAAAGCGCCGCCGGCGGCGATGACGGAGGAGACGCGCACCCCCCTCGCCGGAAAGAAAGCAAGCGCGTCGAAGGTCTGCCCCGAATGCGGGCACAGGTTTCAAGGCTCTGGATGGGACGGGATCGACGCGCACTGGAAATCGAAACACGAACATCTGATCCCTTATGCGGAGGCATGGCCTCAACTCCAGGCCGGAACCTACAGCGCTCAAAGCAAAGCGACTGCCGCCGCCGCGCGCGCGAAGGAGCTCGCGATCGGCGCGGTGAAGGAGCACCTCGCCAAGGTGGACGCTCCGCACGATGAGAAGATCGCGCGCGCCAGGAAGTTGATCGCGCCGAGCAAGGCCGCGAGACCGAGATGATTCCGGCGGCGATCAGGTTTGATATTGGTCGCGAGCCGGGCTGTGATTGCACGTGCTGGGAGGCCACATGGGTCTGCAACTGAATCTCGAAAAGGACTTCGCCGACATCCTGCGCAATCGCCTGCTCGCAAAGGGCTATCCTGCCCGTACCGAGACCGACGAAGAGACGATCACGCGTTACCTCAATGTCTTGAATCGACAAATTGAGGTCCTCCCTCGCGCAACTAAAATATCCACGAAGCTTGTCTGCCCTCCAGAACATCAGGCCGGGTTTGACGCGCTCCTGCGGACGAGCGAGTCAGGCGGAGATTTGCGCCCGTATCAGAGCACTGGGCTGGAGAAGGATCAGTACGACGATGGAATGCTGAATGCCTGGAATCTTCAACACTTCCATCTAGGCACGGGTCGGCATCCGACGTTCGCGGGATATGTCTCGCGGACCGGCCCGCTGGTCTACGCCGTCGTGACGAACGACACGTTGTACTGCCTTGGCATCTTCGATCATGGCGGATGGTCGAAGCAGGAATTGCTCGAGATCATTGCAAGTGAATTTCCGGAGCTGAACCAAACGATCACGGCGACTGGTAGTAGCATGGAGATCATCGGTCTGCGGCACACCTACACCGATGAGCAAGTCCAGAAGCTCCGCGACGCCGGAATAAATGCGCTAACCATGACACCCGGAGGTGCAATCAATTTTCCGGCCGGCGGCGGAGTGAACTTGAGCAAGAAAAAGGGCCAAAAAAGCTTCAAGGTCGCGTTGGCCGTTATCGACGTGCGCGAGCTGCTCACGGAACTATCGGTCGAGATCAATGCAAAAGCTGAGCAAGCCGGAGTGCCGGATGGCACCGTCGGAACTCTGATCGAAGAGAATGGAAAGCTGCTGATCGTCGACACATCGAGAAAGCTCAGTTGCGAAATCCCGCCGATCGTGAAGCCAATCTAAGTAACCCGATCGTTCTGATCATCGCCGGCGCGGTCTAGGCGATGTTAAGTTAGTTCATCATCGGTAAAGGGAAAAATCCATGCCGATAGACGAGGATCACATCCGCGCGCTTTTGAGCCACCCCGCTGAAAGCTTGCAAGTGGAAATAAAGAATTGGCTCGACCTATCGATCGAGCACGGGAAGGAAAAGCTGATAAGAGCAATATTTGCTATCCGAAATCGGAACGGCGGATTTGTCCTTATCGGGTTCGACGACAAAACTTTGAAGGCGGACCCATATAACTTCGCCGAACCTGTGTCTGCGATGTACCACGTCGACAAGATTCAGGGCTTAGTTTCGCGTTACGCGAACGAGCCATTTGAGGTTCAAGTCGCGCTCCGGACAAGTGCGGCCCAAGAGCATCCTGTGGTTGTCGTTCCGACAGGGGTGGACGCGCCAGTTGTTGTTAAAAGTGAACTGAGGGGAAAGGATGGAAAACAGTATCTCCGTGAAGGGGACCTTTATTTTCGATCTCTTAAATCAAACGGCACTCCCAGCAGCGGCATAATCAAACCCAGCGATTTCCGCGATTTAATCAATATATGCTTCGAGAATCGAGAAGCTGATATTGGTGGCTTTTTTCGCCGCCAGTTGGGCGGCGTTGATCTGGCTCGTCTACGCACGATTTTAGGTGGCATCAATTTGGCTAGCACTCCGCCCAACGCGGATGAGGCAGTGACGACGTCGTTTCTGCCTGGCGTCACGATCAATCGACCGAAAGAACTTTTCTGTGATCCAAAGCCACTACTCGAAGAGGGGGAGAGGCGCTTTAAAGATGCATTGGGCAGGCGTGATACAGAAAATACGTTCCAGAAAGTCGAGAAGTCTCTGGCAATCCTGACGACGTTGGCGCTCGAGCCTCGCAAAGAAAATGCGATAGTATCGAAGGAGTTCTTGAACAGAATCGGGTCAAGCAACCCGAACTACACTGGTTGGCCTGCTTGGCTCGATAGCAGATTCTTCTCCGAAGAAGCACACAGGGCCTATGTTATTGAGAATGGTTGGGAAGAGTTTATCTCGTCTTTGGATGGCGGCTGGTCGCAACACTTCGAATTTTTAAGGTTCGACCCTACGGGATTGTTTATTTTGCGCAGGGTTTTGCAAGATGATCTTTCTGAAAAAGCCGTACCGGGCAAGTCGCTCGATCCATCTTTGATGATATATCGAGTGGTTGAAATCTTAGCTGTCGGACTCATTATCGCCAAAGCCTCGGGCTGGCGTGAAGAAGACACCGCAACCTTTGCATTCCGGTGGTACAATCTAGGGGGGCGAAGCCTCAGCAGTTGGGCCAACCCCAGGTTATTTTGGGGCGGCTCGGGAAAAAGCCACACGCCGCAAGCCGAATCGTGCGTGCGTGTTCCGTTGTCGACAGCGCAGGAGGCAGTCGCGCCCTTCGTGGCACAAGCTGTGGCGCCACTGTTCGCATGCTTCGACGGCTACGAAATGCCGCTGGCATCTATTGAGACGCTGACGAAAAAGCTGATTCAACGTGCGCTTGATTGAAGATTGTTTGAATTGAACCGAAATAAGTCTCTCGAATTCTCGCTGGAACGTTTGCTACTCGGACGGCGGTCGTTTGCTGGTCTTTCGACATCCCAGCATCTTTCGCGGCCTGCCTCTGAGAAATAGTGGGGACACCCCCATCATTTTCTTTTGGGCGGCCCCCCCCCCGTCATACTGCTTGAGCAATTCACCGCAGCGCCGCACTGCGCGCGCCTGGATGCGATCGGCTTGTTTCCGGAGCGTGTCGTCATCAGCCTGCTTCGCGTAGCTCGCGAGCGCTTCCGCCTTGTTTGCCCATTGCTGGCATTCGTCGATCACACGGCCTGCGCCATCCGCTCCTTCACGAACTCATTGTAGGAGAGCGTCGTCCCGCCCGACATGCGCAGGCGCTTGTATTCGCGGTTCAGCGGATTTCTGCCGCTCGCGTTTCGGGCCCAGTCGTTCTCCCCGGTCTGCGCCTCGGCCGCGGCGATGACGACGCGGTGAAGGCGGGCGCCGGCCGTAATGGCGAGGCGCTCGAAGGCCCCCAGGAATGCGTCAGGATTGTCCAGGATCGCGATTTCGCGCTTGAGGCGCTCGGCGACCGTCTCGGCCTTATCGCGTCCGTAGGCCCACGCCAGGACCAGCACCGGGCCTTCTGACCAGGGATCCGTCGCGACGCCTATCTCAATCTCGTCATCGGCACGGGCGAGGAACACGGCGATGCAGTTCGACGCCGTGAGAAACGACAGCACGGCGGGTGACGGAGCGGGGATCGGCATTAGAAAGCTCGGGATAGTTCGACTTAGTCGAAGATGGAAAGCATACGATCAGAAAGATCACGCCGAAAAATTTGCCTTTGGGCGAGCTTTTTCGGCTCGATGATGACCCATCCAACTGAACCGGTTTCCGAGCTTATGATAGTCGGCGGATAATAGTCCCCAGGCTTGTAAGGTTCGGGCTGATCATCTTCCCTTGCCGGCATCCGAGTGAATTGCAACCCCGGCTTCAGCTTGCTGTCGTTCGCAATTTCGAGCTTTGCAATTGGCACTCGTACCGCCTCGAAGTCATAGCACAACGCCAGAAGCTTCGAGTTGGACTTCGCATGTTTGGAGTCGCGGACTATCCTCATCGCTTCATAGGTGCTCAGCAGCCAATAGCGTGTGAGCAGAAATTGAAGATCGTCTGCTACGCCGCCGCTCGTATCGCCACGAGAGCGGCGCTCCACAAATTCGCGCTCGAGCGACCTAAGCAGAAGATCGACCCGGTAATCGGATTGATGTCGGATCAAGCCGATGGCGTCATGTTCGGCGAAAAGGCGCGCAAGCACGGATATCCATTTCGCTTGCAAATTGGTGTGCTCTCTCACCGCTAGGGCGAAAGCTGCAGCTATTGGGAGACTGACGGATGGAAGTGTCGACGCCGGCGGTCCTGGGCCAGCGCCAGTGCGATCCAGAGGATCAGTCATCGCAGCACCAAAATCACGATCAGCGCAGCATAGGCGGCCGCAAAGGCGGCGACGGAGACGAGCGGTGCGGGGATGTGGATCATGCCCGCGAAAGATGGGCGGTCGGCTGGCGGCGTGCAAGGCTCGACAGGAGCAAGGCACTCCGTCCCGCTGTGTGCGGGAGCTGAGGCATGGGCTATCTCAAAATTATCGCCGGTGACTTCAAACCGGGGCGCGCGGCACTTGTAGGGATGGGCATTCAGGTCCGCGGCCATGGTGAGCGCATCGACGAGATGATCCCATACGGCGCGATTGATCGTGTGCTCGAGCTGGAGCGCAGTCGGCGGGTCACAGTCGGCGATCGCGCCGCGCTGGGCGCCGCCGGCGGAGTCTTCGGAGGTGTTGCGGCCGGCGCATTGGCCGGCGGCCTGACCGGTCCCGCGGGCATGGTCATCGGCGCGGTTGCAGGCGCGATCCTGGCAACCGGCCAAAAGGTCGTAACGCGTCGCATCGCTCTGATCGACGGTCGCTGGTTCGCCGCATCAGCCACGACAGATATTTGGAAGGCGCTCGACGACGCTCGCCGCTGGAAGCACGCTCAGCCACTGGAATCGGCGAAGCTCATCGACGCGGAACCGACGCCGCAAGTGGAGCCGGCGGTCTCCCGCCTTCGTTCAATGCTTGGCCGGCGACTCGGTCGGTGCTCGTCAAAATCCTGATGTTGAGGATATCGGCTATACGGACGGCCGCAATTCTCGTGCTCGCGCTCGTCGCCGGCGGCGCTTCGGCTCAGACAGGTCCTTTGATCCTCGATTGCATGGTGCGGCACGTTCCAGGAACGCCCGCTTTTCACGATTGCGTTGTCGCGCTTGATCAGATTCGCCGCTCGCCAGCTCCGAGGCATCCAATCGTTGAAAAGATTGATCCGCCGGACCCGATGAAGCCTCTCTACACGTTGAGAACGGAGCCTGTGCTAAAGCGCCGCAAAGCCGCGACCTCGGCCGATGCGGTGTCCGTAAAGCTGATCCAAGATCAGATTGATGCCGTCGATCGTGCGCTGATCGATGAGCTCTTGTTGTCACCCGGAGAAGATCCGGAGAGGCTATTGCCAGAGATGCGCAATCGCGCGGCGCCGAAATAAACCCATGCCGGCTGCATCCTCGCTCTCTCGATTAAGGTCCGTCCGGCGTAGATTTCTTTCCGAGCATCCAGCCCGCAAAAGTTTCAAAGCTTTTTGCCGCGGCTTCTCCGACCCCAACTCCTGGCCCGTCCTCGGTGGCCTGTCGCAAGTCATTGGCGGTCTCGACCATCACTCCCGCAGCTTCTTCGCGAGAGATCAGGCCCTTTCGGACAAGAAGCCGGCACAAGTTATACGTGAATAAAGAGCTTCCGGCGTTCATGACGAAATGCGGATCGGTCCATCGGTTCTCTGACATGGAAATGTTCCTCGTTGCTGGCGGTCATCGACCAAATCAGCCGTAGCTTCGGCTAACCGAGGGTGGAGAGCTGTAGGTAACGACCAGTTGCTGATGTGGCGCAAGGCGCGCCATCAGATTAGTCGAGCCAGCAACCGTTCGGCCGTCAACTTTGATGTCTGAAACAGTGCCGCCGCCGACGAAGATGTTTTCCCAATCTGCGCCGGCAGTGTAGGCCCATGGCGATCCACTCGGCGTCAGTCCATCCGCGCTCTTGGGATCGCGACCTGGGTTTTTGGTCGCGATTGAAGAGCCGCCGATCATTGTGATCGCAGCGGTTCCAACCTCGAGCCCTGAGACGTAGTTGTGATTCGCAGTGTCGTATTCCTTAACGGCGTCGCCGCTGTTGCTGCGGGCGTCTCCGCCTATGACCTGGTTGTTGGCGGATGACCCGCGAAATGCGATGCCATCGCCGCCGTTCGACTTGGAATTGACGCCGATGATCTGGCCGCCTGACGAATTGAGAAAATCAACGCCATGGCCGAGCTGGCCGCCGACGTTGCCGCCGATGACTTTCGTCTCGTTGGAATTGTCGGCCTGAATCCCAGGCATTGAAGCAGTCCGATTCGGTGTCGCGATCTTCGGATCAACGATCGTGACGCGCGCGCTGTCCTTGATGCGGATTTGGACCTTCGCCGCGGAGATCGATTCAGGACCGGTCAGCGTCACGTCCGTCGCGCTGACGATATCAATCCCGTGTTCGCCCGCGTTGTTCGAGACGCCGATTACGTCGCTCAGCTTGACCGAGTTGATGCCCTGCCCGCCGGTGAGGTCTTCGATCTTGACAGCCGATGACCCCGCGTTCCCGCCAAGAGAGTTTCCGGTCACGTTGATGTTGGATCCAGTGATGCGGCGAATAGCGCCAGTGGTTGAAGCCGCGGCGCGGTGAAGCCGGAAGCCCTGAGCCCATAGGCTTTCCCCGATGATATTGCTGATGTTGATTTCAGCAGTCTCGCTATCCCAATTTGGCTGTCCGAAATTCTCGATGGAGAGAATTACGAGATCGTCGCCGGAGATGCCGAAGACGCCGTCAATGACGCCTCGATAGGCTGGCGCCAGAAAATGCAGCCCGTCTTCGGCGTAAAAGCTGAGGCCGGCGCCGGCCGCCGCCCTGCGGAAGTACCCGCAACGGACGCCCTTCACCTCGAAATTCTTCGGAGACAGCAGCGCGCGGTGGCAGAAGCCAATCAAGGCGCCGTAGATGTCGCCGAGCACGAGGCCGCCACCCATTTCGAAACCGTCCGTTCCGTGGACGGTGATGAAAGGCCCGCCCGTGAAACAGAAATCGATTGGCGCTCCTGAAGGCGACGCAGTCGCATTGGCCGGAGTTCCCGATCCCAGCTGAAGCGTGACGCTGTTAGCCGCGATGGTTGCGATCGATGCGCCGGTCGGAATGTTTGCGTGATGCACGGGCATATTGACCGAGAGGGCCGACGTGCTCGCCAGTCCGGACACCACATTCGAGCCTGATGTCAAGTTGCCATTAAGCGTGACCGGCGGCGCGGCCTGGATCAGGCCTTCGCCCTTGATGCCTACGTTCGCTCCTCCAATCTTCGTCAACCAGCCAGAGTTGAAACCACCGAAGACGGACTCATGGAGAACGGTGTGGCCGCCTTCGATCTCGATGAAGACGTTGTCCTTCCAGTCCAGCGCCGCGAAGGTTCCAGCAGGCTTCTTGTATCGGGTCGTATATCCACCCGGGAAGACCAAGACGCCGCCTCCGGCCGCGTTGATCGCATTGATGGCGGCCTGAGTAGCGGCGAAGTCGTCCGTGACGCCGTCCATCGGCGCATTGAAGTCCGCCAGCGAGCGGCGCTCACGCATCTTCTTGAGCACCGTCGGCGCAAGCTTAGTGAATGTGATCGCGCCATCCGCAACCGTCGCATAAGGGAATGTCTGCCACGCCGAGCCGTCATAATAGCGGGGCGTGTGCGTCGTCGTGTTGAAGTAGATAGCCCCTTCCTGCAGCGGGTTTCCGTTCGGATCGGTCGCCGGGTCAGAGGCAAAGCGGCCGAGATAGAAGGCCTGGAAATCATCGAAGATCGCTTCAACGGCCGCCTGCACCGATGCCGTCGCTTGATCTGAAAGAAGCCGGAAGATCGAACCCTGCCGGACGCCGGCATAGAGACCGCCTGCGACGAGCCCTCCGACCACTGGATTGTTGCCGGCCGACGTCTTTACGCTGAGCGGCGTCCCGCCGTTGATCACAACCGTGACGGTCGCGCTCGTGTTTGAGACGAGCACCGGAAGAAACAGAATCTGGCTGCCGTCGCTTGCGCTGACGGGCAAGGCCGACGTGACGACGATCGCGTTCGCTGTGCCGGCGCCGCCATTGATCAGCGGGATGACCGAGAACGGAAGATCGCTGATCCGAACCCAGCTGCCCGTGCCGCTGGCGCCGACCTTCATATACACGCCGTTGTTGCCGAGCGTCGTGTCGGCGACGACCCACGCCATCTTGTTCGCGGAGTAGTTCAGGTTCGCGTCGAGCAGCGTCTTCGTCTGGAAAACCGCCGCGTCGCCGCCCGCAATGATGGCCTCAATGACGGTTTCAGTCTCGATGCTCCACTGCCGCAGCTCCGGCTTGTCGGGATTGTTCAGGAGCGAGGCAGGATTGCCGTCGATCTGATAATCGCGAAGGATGTACGCGAGCTTGTTGGTCCAAATAGTCACGCAAAACTCCTTCGACGGCGTTTAGTGCTTCGTCTCCGCAGGGATGAACTTCGCGACGGCGCCGAGAAGCTTGTTCTCGAGCGTCTTCACGGCCGCGTCGATGTAGACGTCGAGTGCGACTTGCGTGGCGCCGGCGACGGCGAGCTCATGGCATGAGCGGCGAAGGTCGCTCATAAGGACCTTCACGACAGCCTCGAACTCGTCGCTCGGAACACGGCCATGAGCTCGATCAATCGAGGGAATGAAAACGCTGGCAAGCGTCTCTCCGTCGCGGGCGCCGATCTGTTCAGCTTCTGCGGCGTTCATGGCGCACCTGCGAGCTTCAGGACCTCAACAGCGCGCAGCCGCTTCTCGCGCTTGGCGTCGACCTGATGTGGCGCTGAAGCGAGCGCGAGCACGTCGACCGCTCGCCGCCTGGCCCTTGCATCATTCAACGATCGTCCAACGACGAGGGCTTCGGGATTCGCGGGGATTGACACGACGGATAGTTCGACCAGCTCCCACTTGTTGAATGTCAGGCCGCCGCCTTTTCTCGGCGCCGCGTCGATCGGACGGAACCCGACCGAAACGCTCTGCAGAACTCCGGATTTCGTGAGACCGCAGTATTCGTCGGCCTTCTCGCTGATCCCCGCTGGGGCGAAGGTGATCAGCGCTTCGACGCGCCCATCCTTGACTTCGCATGATGCTGTGCCGATCGGCTTCGTCGGGTCATGGTTGGCAAGCACGATGGGATTGCGCCGAAAGTTCGCGAGATCGGCGCCTTCAGCTTTCATGATGTCGCCAACACGATCAGGCGTCGCCGTGCTTGCGATCACCTTGATCTGACGATCGCCGAGTCCTTGGGCCGCGACGACCGCGGATGGCAGAAATTTGCGCTCGATCATGCCAGCACCTCGACAAATTTGACGGCGCTGTTTTCGGCGGCGCGGCGGGCGATGAACTCGGGGAGATCGATTTCATCGCCGACCGCGAGCTGCTCGCCGTCGGGTGCCTCGTAGCCTGATTTGAGACAGGTCACCCGAATGAATCCGGCTGGCGGCTTTTCCGGCAGCGGCGGCCGCTGACGCTTTTTCGGCTTCTCCGGCGGAGCGGCGGGCGCAGGTTTCTCCGCCATCCTCGGCTTTGGCGGAGCCGGCGGCGGCGAGGGCTTCACAACGACATGGTCGCCATCCCGAGCGCGATCGAGAGCGTTCTCAAAAAGTTGGAGCGCGTCGGTAGTCAGTATGAGAGGCAGCTGCGGGAATCGCGCGGCCGCTTCACGGTCGAAGCTGGCGGAATGAGCTTCTGCTGCTACGGCGATCATGGCGTCGCGTTTCTCGATCGCGGCCTTGAACGCCGCGGCGAAGTCGAGTGCAGCGGCGTCGTGCTGCTCGCGCAGAGAAACCCACAAGCGACGGCGCGCGTCGGTCTGTGCTTCATGCAGCCTGGCGAGGAGGCGAGGTTCGAGCTCGTCCAGGCGCTCAAGTGTCAGCCGATGACGATCCGCTTCAGCATCGATCTTCGCAATTTCGTCGTCGGAATCATCGACGAGGAGCAGCTCGCGCCGGCGCGCATTTGCGGCCGTCACCGCCGCCGACACGGCTTGGCGCTCCTGGGCGAGTTTCGCCAAAGCCGCTTCGGTTTCGCGCGCGGCGGCGGTCGGGTCCTTCGGTGGGCGGCGGCCGAGAAGTGATGAAATCAGGCCCATTCAGCGGCTCGCGTCTTTCAGGATGCACAACGTCGCCGTCGCGCTCGAAACGCGGCGGCAGAAGTAGGGGACGCTCCAGCCAGCGTAGAGATGCATCGTGAGTGGCGACGCGTCGTCATTTCCGATGGGAAGAAAGGTCACATCGCCCTCTGCGAGCGCCATGATCTGGCGCGGGATTTCGGAGAAATCGGCGTTGGCGGGAGTCAGAATGGCGCCGCTGTAGGCGTAGGCGCCGCCGGTGCTGAAACCAGCGTCTCGCAGGATCAGCGCTTTGCGCGCGTTAGGGTCGACAGACATAGCGGGCCCTCAGAGATCGAGATCTTCGACGGTCGCAAGCGTCCCTGAGGCGGCGGTGATGCGACGCACGAAAAACGGCATCGTCCGACCGGCGTCGAGATAGATCGTGAGCGGCGAGGCATCGTCTTGGTCGACGGGGAGGAAGGTGACGTTGCCGGCGGTCAGCGCAACGATATTTCTCGGGATGACCGAAAAATCGTTGTTCGAGGGCACGATCAGCGCGCCTTTCCCGCCGATGTAGCCGGGCCCCCTGACATTTCCGTACTTCGTCAGAAAAGCTTTTCGAGTTGCAGGGTCTAAAGGCACGGCCGACTCCGTTCTGCGCGGAGAGTGCGGCCATCGGGTTTGCAGTTTCCAGACCGACTGCAAACTATTTTTAGGGACGCTCGAAGATGTCCAGGATCGCACGCCAGGAGAGCGCGCGACCACGGTTGAGTCGACATAGCCGATGCAGGGCTTGGCGCTTCGTGCTGCCGGACGGCGCCGAGTCGATTTCCTGAAGCCACGCGGTTGAAGCGTATCGCTCCCACTCGCTCGCCAGCGCTTTCGCGGCGCCCGACGGCGTCATGGCGGCGAACAATCCACGCGCCTCCCTGATCGCCTTGTCGCGCTCGCCGCGCTCAGCAGCGGACATCGGCCATTCAAGGCGCGGAGCTGGACGCAGCGCGATCTCAAGGGCGAGCTCGCGCAGCCGCTCGCCATCTTCCGCAGGCAATTTCTCCGAGGTGACACGGAGCCAGTGGGAAGTTTCGAGACGCGGTTTTTCGGTCAAAGTGTGCATCCTGTCGAAAATTTCGACCGCGAAAAAAATTTGTGCGGATGAGCACCGGGCGGTTGAGGCCCCTCGCGCCCATTAGGAAAAACCCCCTACCCCCCGGTGAGGTCGATCGGGCGGCGATCGTCCAACTCCTGGTCGGGCGCGATCCCGAGCCGCTCGAGAACTTCGCGCGCCGCGGCCTCCTGCCTCGACTTCGCCGACGGTCGCCGTGTCGTGACCTTCGATGCATGGGCGGGCTGCGCGTCAGCCGGTTCCACCTGATCCGGCGCAGCCGACCTCGAAAAGTCGCGGCGTTCTTCGACAAACGGCGCCGGCGGCCTGATAGGTCGCGAGGCGATCAATCGTTCTCGACGGCGTTGGCGACGCTTGGCCGCCTGAGCAGCCAAGAATGGATTTTCCTCAAGGAAGCATTCGAACTCCCCGACGACAGTCGGTCTATTGGGATCAGGCACGAAAGGTTCGTTTGCGAACGCGATAAGGCGCAGCACGCCGAAGTGGACAGAGAACCATCTGCGGCCGTCGTCGCTGACGCGCTCTTGCAGAATACCGAGGGGAACACGCTGTCGCGGAGGTCGATCGCCCGTCATACGACCGCCTCCGCGCACAACTGGCGCGTATCGGAAGATACTCCCGCTGTGAGATTCTTGCGGCGACGCGATCTTCCAGACTTGAGCTCAATATCGAGGCGCGCGGTCGCCTCAGCTCCCGCGCTCGATCGAGGAGCGGGACCGTGAGCTTCGATTTGCGAGATTGTACGCCGGCGCCGCTGCTCAGCCCTGATAGGCTTGCGCTCTTCACCGCTCCGAGACGATCGTTGCGGCGGAGGGGCCACGTCCCCGACCGCCGTCGCGCGATGCTGGCACAGGTGAGTCGCGTCGATATTCTGTCCCTTCGGGACTCCGTCGCGACCTACCTGTGCCAAATTTTCCGACGTGCTCGCCGCGCGTCGACGATACCAGGTCCGGCGGCTGATCCCTTCGATGATCCACGGTTTCAACTGTTCTGCGGAGTGTTCCTCATAGACTTTGCGCGGCCGCCTGTTGGGGTGCTCCTGTAGCCGCTTTTCCTGGAGGCGCTCACGATCCGCTGCTCGCTTCACCTGCCTCGCGTCGGCCAGCCGGTCGGCTTTAGGCCGGTCGACCGCTCCGAACGATCGGAGCTGGAGAGCCTCGCGCTCGGCCGCAGTCACGCTGAAGAGCTTGGCGAGCGCATCGCCGGCGACGAGGCCGCAAGACTGCCGGCGCTCGTTTTCCATCGCAATGTTGGCGCAGATGCGTTCAACGAACTCCAGATCGCATTCATGGCCGACGTCGATCGTGTCACGTTGGACCGCCTCGGCCAGGTCTTCGTCGCCGCGGAACCGCCAGCGATGGACCATCGAATTGTGCTCGCCGGTCACCACGCGAACGACATTGCCGGACGATGCTGATGCGCGGGTCTGAGCAAACGCCCAGACCCAAAGCTCCTCGTTCCAGAACTGGCCGGTCGCGTCGAAGTACGCAGCGAGGCGCTTTAACTCCGCGATTCTGCTCTGCGCAATCTGCCGCCGTCGAGCCGCACCGCGGAAATCGACACGATGAATCGGAGCGGCTGAAATTGATGTCGAGACAGCGAGTATGGGAGTAGGAGAACGATCATGTTTCGTCATGACCGGACCCACACGCATAAATTTTTGTTGCGCTAAGGGCGGTGACTGGTGTATCGATCAGCTCGCCCAAGTCCCTTTGAAGAATGCCCGCGCCGCTCCCGGTTTCGCCGACCGGGGCGGCGCTTTCATTTCCGCCGCCGGGGTCTGGCGGTTTGGGGAGCTCGAAAAATTCCACTTTCTCTTCAAAGGTGGGTGAACGCCCCAAAATTGAGGGCAAGTCTATGATTTTTGCGTATTTCCAGCGTTCCCTAGGGAGCGCCAGCGACGCCGTGGACTCCAACTTCTCCAGCGCATCGTCGGCCAATGACGCGCCCGCCTGTCGCGCGCTCTTGATCGCTCTCGTCATCCAGCTTCTTTCCGCACTTCCCGATAGGCGGCGATCTCGTTCGTCGCGCGTCCGAGTTCATCCCGGCGAAAGCTTGCGACGACCGTGAATGCGTCGCCTCCGAAGAGTTTCTGAAACTCCCAAGCATCGGCATCGCGCGAGAAGCAGAAAATGATCGTGCCGCGATTCTTGCCGCGCGATCTGATCTTGCCGCCCGCCTCGTTCACAACGCCCATCATCGCAATCAGGAGCGCGCTCCATTCAGCCAAAGTTTGATTTCGCCGCGCGGGGACCTCTACCTGATAGGGCCAGCCGGCTGCGATCGCCGCTTCGCTCAGCGCGTTCCTGTCGCGCGCCGTCATTTGGTTGTTCCCACGCGCCGTCGCCAGGCGATGAAATCGCCGCCGCGACGATAGCCCGGCGACATGGCCGCGCGCGCGTCCGCGGCGAGCGCATCGATATCATGGAGGAGGGCGGCGATCGTTGCGCGCGCGTCGCCATTGAATTCCGCCAGAGCTTCATCGATCGCCGTCTCTTCGTCGAGGCGCGAAGATGAAGGCTGCGCGGCTGAGCAAACCCGCCATGACCGTGTCGTTTCAGCGCCGTGGCCGCATTCGAGCCGGAGCGCGGCGACGACGTCGCTGATCACGGCGTCATAGCCATAGAAGCGCATCAATTCGCGCACGCCATGATCATCGCTGCGCAAGCATGTTGCGCAGGCGACGCGCAGAACCGGCGTCGCATGCGCGATGTCGCACAGTCGCTCGGCCGGCGGTTCAGGCGCCTGCGCTGACATAGGCGGCCAGATCGTCAGGGATGGCGCCCTCGCGGGCGAGGATCACCGCATCCTCATATTCGCCCAGCGCGGGATCGCCGGTGCGGCTGAACGCGATCGCCCCGCCAGCCGAGAGCGCGACGGCTTTCGCTCGAAAAATCGCGCCCGAGGGCGTTCGCGCCTCGATCGGATCGCCGGGAGTGAGCTGCCCATCGCTATCCGACTCGAAAGGGATCACGACGAAATAGGTGGCGCTGGCCATGGTCATTCTCCGGCCGAAAGCGACGCCGCGCCCGGCGCTTCGGATGCGCCTGACCCGCCGCTCGCTGCTTGATGATGTTCTTCTTATGTTCTCGTTATAGGACGAGAGTCAAGCGCGCGATGGCGCCGTCAACAGGCGCGGGCTTCGCGTTTGCGCTGACTTCGCGGGTCCGGAAAATCGACTTGCAAGGGAATCCGCGCCGGGCGGCGCGAGCCGTTCCTACTCCTCGCCGGGGAGCAGCGGCGTGCCCCGCGTGTGGAAGGATTCGACCGTCTTCAGACCCCAGGCCTGCCCTTTCTTGCGCTCGCTTTCGGTCCAGATAATCGGCTTCCAGTCCGGCGCGAGCATCAGCCTTGCGCCTGCATTGGCGAGTTCGACGCGATTGCCGCCGGGCTCCCAGACATAAATGAAGAAGGTCTGCTGCACCGCGTGCTTGTGCGGGCCGGTCTCGATGAACACGCCATTTTCGAGGAAGACGTCGGCGGCGCGCAGAATCTCTTCACGGCTGTCGACGGCGTAGGTGACGTGATGGAACCGCGCGGGAATGCCGGTGTGATCACGCGTGAAGGCGATATCGTAGCTCTTGTTCGTCGTCGTGAGCCAGGCGCCTGCTTCGGTTCCGTTGTCGAGAACGATCAGCTCGGTCGCGCGCATCGCAAGGTCGGTCTCGAGAAAGCGCCGCGTCTCTGCGACATCGACCACGAGAAGATTGAGATGATCGAGACGCCGCGCGTTGCAGCCGCGCGCGGGAAAGCGCATCGCCTGATTTTTCAGTGATGGCTTGAGTTCGGGCGGCGCCTCATACCAGCGCGTGTCGTAATAGAGTTCGAAGATATGGCCGTCCGGACCATGGGCTCGATAGGCCGCGCCATGGCCGAGATCGCCATCCACCCAGCCGACGCCGCGCCCTGACTTTTCAAGCGCCGCGACCCTGCGCGCCAGCGCCTGCGGGCTCCAGGCGCGGAACGCGACATGACCCATGCCGGCCGCTTTCGACGCGGTCAGCTTCAGCGTGTGGAATTCATAATCGTCCCAACCGCGGAGATAGACGCTGTCGCCTTCTCTTCCGCTTTCGGTCAGGCCGAGAACGTCGACGAAGAAGCGCAGGCTTTCCTCCGGCTTCGGCGTCAGCAGTTCGACATGAGCGAGGTGAGCGAGATCGTGACGAACTTCGGTCGGGTCCATTTTGGGCGTCGAGCTCTGTGCTTGCGGCGAATTAGCCGATGGCTTCGTTCAAAATAGCGGTTGGCTTTCGCCGCGCGTGGAGAAGATGCGGAATTCAGGAGGCGGGCTGCGCTTCCGGCTTCGTCTGCGGTTGCGCGCCAGCGGCTTTCGCTTCGGCGGCGTGGCGCGCGTGGCGATCGGCGATGGCGGTCAACAGCGCGCCGTTGAATCCGTTCTCCTCCATCATCATCGCGGCCTCCCGCATCTCGGCGGCGCGGCGCACGCCATGCCGCGTCACGCGCGACGGCATTGTTGCAACGAGCTGCGCCCAGTCCATTCCGGGATAGGAGGCCGAGAGGCTCGCGAGCACGGCGGGAAGAACGCCTGTCGCCGCGCCTGCGAGCGACAGATCGACCATCAGGGCCTCCATGCCCTTGATGACGATGCTGCGGCACAGCTTCGTGGCGGACGCGACGCCGATCTCGCGGCTCGCAACCTTGATTTTCATGCCAAGCGGATTGAGCCGCGCCGCGATCTCTTCGGCGCGTTCGCCGCCGGCGAGAACGGGTGTCGCGATTCCTGTTCCCGCAACCGGCGCCATCACGGCGAATTCGACGAAGTTCGCTCCGCGCGAGGTCGCGGCCTCGGCGATCGTCGTCTTCGTAGCCGGCGACACCGAGTTGAGATCGATATAGATCTGATCAGGGGCGAGATATTCAGTGGCGGCGCGCGCGGCTGATATGGCCGACTCCGCTGTGACGGCCGATATCACGATGTCCGCGCCGCGAATGGCGTCCTGCAATGTCGCGCCAGCGCGGACGCCCGACGCTCGGGCGATATTAGCGAGCGATTCCCGCTTGCGCGCGTCCTCGAACAGGATGTCGTAGACGGCTATCGTCAAATCGGGCTTCGCTGCGAGCTCGCGTGCGAAGAGCTGGCCGACTTCGCCATATCCGATGAACGCGATCGCGAGACTCATGAGCCGGTGTTCCTCACGCCACGCGCCTCACTCCTCGCCTTCATAGTCGACATAGACGAGGCCGGCCTTGGCGAGCGGCTCGCGCATCTTGTAGAGATCGAGCCCGAGCACACCGGAAGCGAGTTGGGCGCGTTTGTCCGCCTCGTTGGCGACGCGCGCTTCTCCCGCAGACGCGATCGCGGCGGCTTCCTTGCGCGGCGCGACGAACACGCCGTCATCATCGGCGACGACCACATCGCCGGGCTTCACCAGCGCGCCCGCGCAGACGACCGGAATGTTCACCGCTCCCGGCGTCGCCTTCACCGTGCCCTTCGCCGAAATGGCGCGCGACCATACGGGAAAGCGCATCTCGCTGAGGCTCTTCACGTCGCGCACGCCGGCGTCGATCACGAGGCCGACGACTCCGCGCGCCATCAGCGATGTCGCCAGCAGATCACCGAACATGCCGTCGCTGTTGTCGGCGGTGACGCCGACCACGAGAATGTCGCCGGGCTTGCACTGTTCGACGGCGACATGGAGCATCCAGTTGTCGCCCGGTTGCGCCAGCACGGTGACGGCGTTGCCGGCGACCTGCGCGCCGGCCCAGGCCGGGCGCATATAGGTCTTCATCAGGCCGGACCGGCCTGCGGCCTCATGCGCGGTTGCGACGCCGAGTTCGGCGAGGCGTTTGACGATTGTTGCGTCAGAGCGCGGCGGATTGCGGACGACGACCGGCTTCATGCGAGCTCCTCGACGATTTGCGGGAAGATGCGCTGATAGGCTTCGCCATAGATCATCGCCTTGCCCGAATTGCGGCCGCCCTGCATGCCGCGGTTGAGCGCGACGCGCGTGTAATATTCCCAGAGGTGCTTCTGCGCGGCCAAAATCTCGAACGTCTTGCGCTTCGTCTCCCAGACCTCATCGATGTTGATGATGACGTTCGGCTTGTAGTCGCACTGCTCGGGCTGATGCGGCTCGAACAGGAAGACAGGCGCCGCCGCATAGGCGCGGGACGGATCGGGCTTGTGACCGGCGGCCTGCGCGATGATCCGCGCCTCCTGCGCGAAACGCGTCGCCTCGGGATGGTCGACATTGTAGGGATCGGCGAGTGAATGCGTCAGCACGAAGGAGGGCTGAAGTTCGCGATAAATGTCGATAAGGCGATCGAGCATGTCAGGCGTCGTGCGCAGGGGATAGTCGCCGGCGTCGAAGAATTCGATCTCGGCGCCAAGCGAGGCGGCAGCGCGCTCCGCCTCATCACGACGCTGCGCCTTCACCTCTGCAAGCGAAACGCCCTCCTTCTTCCACGCCCACTGGCTTTCGCCGCGCTCGCCGAAAGCGAGACAGACGATCTTCATGCGATAGCCCTTGCGCGCATGCAGCGCGATCGCGCCGCCCGCCCGCCAGACGAAATCGCCGGGATGCGCCGCAACGACGAGACCGCTTTTTGCTGACGTCATGCTGTCCTCTGATTGATTAGGTTTCAGGCCGCGGCGCGGCTGCTCTGGCTGAGCGCAAGATCCTCGCGCGCGAAGGCGGTTCCCTCGAACAGGAGCCGCGCCGTTCGCAACAGCCCGGCGCGTTCAATCACCGGATTCTCCGTGTCGCCGCCAACGGTGATCAGCACGCTGAATTCGCCAGTGGGATGTTCGATCGAGAGCTGCTTTTCGCGTCCTTCGGGGATGCGCGCGACCTTGGCGGCGGGAGAGCCCGGCAGCACGCAGGCGGTCGCGACTGTGACCGCGGCGAAGACGCCGATCGAGGCGTGGCATTCGTGCGGGATGAAGCTGCGCGTGCAGATATGTCCGCCGGCTGACGATGGCGCCACGAGCGCCATCTTCGGCACGACTTTCTTCGACACGTCGCCAAGCCCCATGAGACGACCTGCTTCGAGCCTGATCTCTTCGAGCCGCGCCTTCAGCTCCACATCCTTGTCGAGACTATCGCGCGGTTCGTAGCCGGTGCGCCCCACCGACGACGCGGCGAGGATCACGACTGGCATGCCGTTATCAATCAAGGTTGCATCGACGCCGGCGACGCGATCGACGGCGCGCCCGGTCGGCAGCAGAGAGCCGCAGACCGAGCCTTCCGCATCCATGAAGGTGATTGAGATCGGCGCCGCGCCGCCCGGCACGCCGTCGATGCGCGCCTCGCCGCCATAACGCACCTGTCCATCGGGCGTCTCGATATCGAGTTCGGCGATCGTGCCGGTGTTGATCGTCTTCACGCGCACGCGCGTCACCGGACCGCTTGCAGTGACAAGGCCGCGCTCGATCGCGAAGGGACCGACGCCGGCGAGAATGTTGCCGCAATTCGGCGTGTAGTCGATGCGCGCCTCGTTCAGCAGCACCTGGCCGAACAGGAAATCGACGCCGCCTCCCGGCTCCTGCGATGGCGAGACGATCGCGATCTTGCTGGTCAGCGGATGGGCGCCGCCAAGGCCATCGATCTGGCGACTGTCGGGTGAGCCCATGATCGAGAGAATGAGCGCATCACGCGCCGCCGGATCGGTCGGCAGATCGCGAGCGAGAAAGTAAGCGCCCTTGGACGTTCCGCCCCGGAGCACCATGCAGGGTATGCGCGGCTGAATGGCGGGTCTCCCGATCCTGACGCGAGCAAAGCGTTTTGGCTTCCGCCTGACGATGCAGCAAATGCTTTGTTTGGCAAGTTTGATGCAGGAAATTCAGGAATCGGCGGCCGGCCCGGAGGCCGACCGCTCTAACCCTTCAATCCTTCCAAGGGTCAACTTCGTTTGCGCCGGCCATGACGACGCCAAACGGCCTCAACTGGTGAACGATCTCGATCGTTCCGCTGTGCGCCGCGAGCACGCCAGGCAACCGCCGATAGGCTTGCGGAGCCTCGTCGACGTCGCCGCCGATGAGACGCACGCCTCGCTCGCTGATCCATGCGCGCCATTCGTCATGACGCACGCGTCCTGGCTGCCGGATTTTCTTTCCCGCCTCGTTCTTCACGAACCGACCTTTGGCGTCGGCGCGCGACATCACGCGGCCTGCCCCATGGATCGTCGAATAGAGCGCAGTCCGCGACTCCTCGTTGTCGACGCCGCGGAGGATCACCGCATTGTCGCCCATGGAGCCGCCGACGAACCCGTACTGCCCCGGGAACGCTGGAGTCGCGCCCTTGCGGACGACCCACATATCGACGCCGCCATGGTTCTCCCGCCAGCAATAGTTGTGATGGTTGTGAACCGAGAAAGTGACCGAGCCTCCAATGATGCTCCGCACCTTCTCGACCACCCACTCACGACCGGCATAAGCGTAGAGACCGCCGAGTTCGATTCCGGCGAGATAACCTCGACCGAGATCGCTTTCGGCTTCGACCAGCGCGGGCGGAACTTCCATTCCATCCCTGGCGCCGGCCATGGCGAGATACTTCGACGTGGTCTTGTGACCGAGCCCGCGTGAACCGAAGTGGACTCCGATCCAGGTAAAGCCTTCTTCGTCCTCGAAGAGATCGACATAGTGGTTTCCACCGCCAACCGTGCCGAGCGACGATCGCGCAAGTGGCTTCCGTTCTTCGACGTCGGCCGCCTTCCACAGATCGCTTTCAAAGAGCGCGTGATCGACACGCTCTGCATTTTTTCGACCCATGCCGAAGCTCACGGACTTCGAAATGTCTTGCAAGATCGTATCGACGCGACCTGCAATATCTTCAGCGCGCGTGTCGAGACGAACAGCCATGTTGCCGCACGCGATGTCGAAGCCGACGCCGCTGATCGAGATGTGATTGGTATATCCGACGACCCCGCCAATCGGGTGCGCGTAACCGAGATGTCCGTCAGCGCACAGAACGCCGCCGGCTGCGCTGCCCGCCGCCATGCAGCGATCCATCTGCGCCAGCGTCTTCTCGTCGTGCTCGCCGTAGATCTTGAAATCCGTCATCGAACTTACTCCAATACAAATTGGTCAGCGCGGCAGGATTCGAACCTGCGATCTCCTGATTCCAAGTCAGGCAGGGACGACCAGACTCCCCCACGCGCTGTCAGGTGAAAAGCTGTGACCGCGCCATTCGCGAATAACGCGCAAAAGATTGCGCTTCGCGTCTTGCGAGATCGATTTTGTTTGAGGTTGAGCGGCGCTATCTGCTCTCCGGCCACAAGGCGGAGAGCGATAAGCCCGCCGCCGGTTATTTGTTCGGAATCAGCCGACTATTCGGCATTGCAAGGCGCAATGCCGCGCCGGGATAGACGCCGTTCACACGCGCAAGAGCGCACACGCACGGTCGAGCTAACGACCGTATGGCGCAGAGCGCGTAGCTGGCGTTTGATGCGATAGCGCGCATCGGTTCCTCGGCGAATTCCGCAGCCTTAAAGGCAGTCAGATTTAGGGCGCGGCTTTTCTCAGATTTCCGCTACGTCGTCAATCGAGATTTGCGCTTCGCGAACGGATTTCCATCAGCGACGCGCGCGTGATCGCGGAAAGCATGTTGATCCGCGCGTCCTAAAAAAGCTGATTGAGGCTTCTTTTTCAGCTCGCAGCAAGACCCAACTCGTTCGCCGGCGTCGCGAAAGCGCGGACGACGAAGCGGCGAAGCTCGTCGCCGAGCGGCGACAGCGGCGAGCTGCGTTTGGAGACGATGCCGATCTGGCGAACGACGCCGGGATTGCGGAGGGCGATCGCTTTCAGTCCCGCAAGCTTGAACGAGTCCAGCGCAAGCTCAGGCACCACGGTCATCGCGAGGCCGGCTCTCACGAACGCGACCGCAGTTCCGATATGCTGCACCTCATAGGCCCAGTTGAGATTTTCGCGCCGGCTGCCCAGCGCATCGTCAATCATCATGCGGTTGCCGGTATGCGGGCTGACGCGCACGAGCGGCGAGTCCTCGATGTCAGTCCAGCTTACCGACGCCTGCGCGGCCAGTGGATGGTCATCCTGGCAGACGAGCACAAATGGTTCGCGCGCCAACAGTTCGATATCGAAATCCCAACGATGCGCCGCGACCAGCGTGATTCCGAATTCAATTGCGCCTGTATCGACATGCTCGGCGATCTCGGTGGCGGAATTGTCGTAGACCCTGACATTCACGTCGGGATGAGCATTGCGGAAGGCGCGCAGCGCAGCGGGCAGCCGGCCGGCGGCGATGGTCGGCAGGCAGCCGATCGCGATGCGCTGCTGTCTCACATTGCCGCCCTGACGGAGCTCCAGCAGGGAGGCGCCAAGTCCATCGATCATGTCGCGGACCTTGGGCAGCAATTCGAGACCGGCCGGCGTCAGCGACACTTCCCGCGTCGTGCGCGAAAGCAGCCGCACGCCAAGATCATCCTCGAGCTTGCGGATGCGATGGCTGAGCGCGGTCTGGGACAGATTCAGGTGAGCGGCGGCCTGCTGGAAGCTGCCGCGTTGGGCGATGGCGAGGAAAGCCTGAAGGCCGAGAAAGTCGATTCGCATGATGGATAGGCTTCTGGACTGCGCAAGGCGCGCTTGATCATGCAACTAATTCATGAAAGGCGCCAAATAAACCATTTGCTTCACTTTTGGCCTTTCCCGCATCTCTCGCGCGAGTTTCAGGATTGGGACGCGCCTCGTGAGGATCATTCTCATCCCCGGCCTTCTCTGCGACGCCAGCGTCTGGACGGCGCAGGTCGCGGCGCTGCGGCCGCACGCGGAGGTCGTGGTCGCCGACGTCTCCCGTCAGTCCTCGATTCCCGACATGGCGCGCCATGCTCTCGCGCTGCGTGACGGTCCGCTTGTCGTCATCGGGCATTCCATGGGCGCGCGCGTCGCGCTCGCGATGGTGGAGCAAGCGCCCGAGCGGATCGAGCGGCTTGCGCTGCTGGACACGGGCGCCCATCCCCGCCGCTTCGGCGAGGAGACGACGCGTCAGGTCCTCGTCGATCTCGCTCATGCCGAAGGCATGGCTGCGCTCGCCGATCGCTGGCTGCCGCCGATGGTCCATGAGGCGCGCATGAGCGACGCTGCGCTCATGGCGCCGCTGAAGGCCATGGTGATGCGCGCATCGCCGGAGCAGCACGAACGCCAGATCCGCGCGCTGCTCGATCGACCGGATGCGCGGCCGCTTTTGCAGCGCATCGCATGTCCGACGCTGGTGATGGTGGGGCGGCAGGATCGCTGGAGCCCGCTCGCGCAGCATGAAGAGATCGCGGCGGCGATCCCAGGCGCCGAGTTCGTGGTGATCGAAGACAGCGGCCACATGGCGCCGGTGGAGCAGCCTGATCAGGTTTCGCGCGCACTGATGCGTTGGCTCGGATTTGACAGGGCGCAGACATCGCAGGGCGAGAAAATGATGAATGCGAACGACACTCAGGATTGCATCCCGGAGACGATGATCTTCGAGCGCAAGCGCTCGCTGCGCGGCTATCGCATCAACAAGATGGCGATGGGTCTGACGCAGCCGGAGAATCGCGAGGCTTTCCGCGCCGATGAGAGCTCTTATCTCGATCGCTTCGGGCTGAATGCTGAAGAGAAGAAGGCCGTGATGTCGCGCGACTGGCGCGAGATGGTCAGGCTCGGCGGCAATCTCTTCTTCATCCTGAAGATCTCGGCGGTTGATCCCGTGCGCATCACCGAGATCGGCGCGCATCAGGCGGGCATGGATCACGAGACCTTCCTTCGCGAGCGACTGGGGAAATAAATGGCGAAGCTCATTGGAGGACTGGGCGCCTCGCATGTGCCCTCGATCGCTGTCGCGATCGACAAGGGATTACGCGAAACCGCTGACTGGAAGCCGTTTTTCGACGGCTGCGTTCCCGGACAGGATTGGGTGCGCGCTGAAAAGCCCGACATCGCCATCGTGGTCTTCAACGATCACGGCAATTCCTTCTTTCTCGACAAGGTGCCGACCTTCGCGGTCGGCTGCGCCGAGACTTACAAGCCCGCCGATGAAGGCTGGGGGCGGCGGCCGGTTCCGGATTTCGCCGGCGATGTCGATTTCTCCTGGCATCTCGTCGACACGCTGGTCGAGAACAGATTCGATCCGATGATCTGCCAGGAGATCGATGTCGATCACGGCATCCAGGTGCCGATGGAGCTGTTCTTCGGTCGGCCGGAAGCCTGGCCGGTGAAGGTCGTGCCGATCTTCGTCAATGTGATCCAGCATCCTATTCCGTTGCCGAGCCGCTGCTACGAGATGGGCCGCGTGCTCCGGCGCGCGATCGAAAGCTATGCCGGGGATGAGAAGATCGTCGTGATCGGCACCGGCGGCCTGTCGCATCAACTGCAGGGCGCGCGCGCCGGCTTCGTCAATCCGCCGGCGGACAAGGCGTTCCTGCGCGATATCGCGATCGATCCCGACAAGCTCGCAGCTATGTCACGCGAACAATATGTCGAGATGTTCGGCAGCGAAGGCGCCGAACTCATGATGTGGCTTGTGATGCGCGGCGCGATGGATCGCGATGTCGAGGTCAGGCACACCCATTATTACGTGCCGGCCTCGATGACGGGCGCCGGCATGATCGTGCTCGAAAATCTCAAGCAGGCCGCCTGAGCATGGCTTACTGGCTGATGGTCTGCCGCCACAAGCCTGACGTTGAGGACCTGCGCGAGAAGACGCGCGAGGCGCATCGCGCGCATGTGGCGTCGGGCGGCGGAGGCGTCGCGCGCGTGCTGATCGGCAGCGCGCTGACGGAGGATGACGCCGCAACGGCGCTCGGCAATTTCGGCGTGCTGGAGGCGGACAGCCGCGAGGCGGCGATACGCTTTGCGGAAACCGATCCTTACGCGCTCGCGGGGATCGTCGCCGACGTGACCATCACGGCGTTGCCTGCGCGGTTTCCCGCAGGTCGCATTGATCCGATGAGCGTGTAATAACAGTATTTGTATGTTGAATACAGTATGAGAACAAGATAGGAGCATGTCGATGGTTTCTGGACATTTCTGTTGCTATTTAAGCTCGATTTTTGTATTCACTCCAAAAATATTGAAAGGTGATGTATACATCCTGCGTTTAGGGAGGTTGGAATGAGTGAGAGAAAGCCATTTCCGCTGAACGCCTGGTACGCAGCCGCCTGGGGTCGCGAGATCGCGCGGGAACTGGCTCCCCGAACCATCTGCGGCAAGGCGATGGTGCTCTATCGCAAGTCTGACGGAGAGGTCGCCGCGCTCGAGGACGCCTGCTGGCATCGGCTGCTGCCGCTGTCGCTCGGCCGGCTTGAGGGCGATCAAGTGGTGTGCGGCTATCACGGCCTCATCTTCAACGCCGAGGGCCGCTGCACCTACATGCCGGCGCAGAAAACCATCAATCCGTCAGCCTGCGTGCGCGCCTATCCCACCGCCGAGAAGCACCGGCTGGTCTGGGTCTGGCCGGGCGATCCCGCGCTCGCCGATCCCGCGAAGATTCCCGACTTCCACTGGAACGATGGTGATGAATGGGTGGGCGAAGGCGGGACCTTCTACAGCCTGCAATGCGACTACCGGCTGGTGATCGACAATCTCATGGATCTCACCCACGAGACCTATGTCCATGCCGGCAGCATCGGGGACGAAGCCATCACAAGCGCGCCGTTCGAGGCGACGCACACCGATCGCACGGCGACCATCACGCGCTGGATGATCAATATCGATCCGCCGCCCTTCTGGAAGAAGCAGCTTGGCAAGTCAGGCGCGCATGTCGACCGCTGGCAGATCATCCGCTTCGAGGCGCCCTCGACCGTCGTCGGCGATGTCGGCGTCGCTGTCACCGGAACCGGCGCGCCGCAGGGCGATCGTTCGCAAGGCGTCAATGGCGCGTTCCTCGCCGCGATCACGCCCGAGACAGACAAGAGTTGCCATTATTTCTGGAATTTCGTGCGCACCTTCCGGCGCGATGACGAACAGCTCACGCGCGATATCAACACGGCGCATGTGAATGACGGGCATGGCGTCTATGATCAGGATCACGCCGTGCTCGAAGCGCAGCAGAAGGCGATTGACGTCAATCCGCGCCTGCCCTTCTATAATCTCAATATCGACGCCGGCGCCTTGTGGGCGCGCCGGCTGATCGACGATCTCCTCGACGCCGAGCAGGGGCGGGCGCCCCAATCGCAGGCGCAGGCGGCGGAATAGGGCGATGGCGTCGACCCCGATCGAATGGCGCCAGGCGACATTGCGCGGAACGCGCGACGTCGCGCGTGATATCAGGCTTTTCGAAATCGAGCCGTCTGGACCGTTCGTCGCGCCGACTCCCGGCGCGCATATCAATGTGACGGTCCATGTCGACGGCCGCGCCGACAAGCGCTCTTATTCGGTCGTCGGCCCCTGCCACGATGGCGTCTATCGCATCGCGGTGAAGCTTTTGCCGGATTCGCGCGGCGGCTCGCGCTATATGTGGAGTCTGTCGCCAGGCGCGCGGCTGACGATTTCGACCCCGGGCAACCATTTCGAACTCGGACGGAGAAGGCCGCAATATACTTTGCTTGCCGGCGGCATCGGCGTGACGCCGATCTATTCGATGGCGCTGGCGCTCATGCAATCGGGCGCCGATTTCCGCATGCTTTACGCCTGTCGCAGCCGAGACGACGCGGCCTTCGCCGAAGAGCTGCGTGAGAAGATCGGCGACAGACTCGAATTGTTCGTCGATGAGGAGGGCGGTCGCGTTGATCTTGACGCTGCGATCGCGCGTCTTGCGCCCGGCGGCGAATTCTATGTCTGCGGGCCGCTCGGCATGCTCGAAGCGGCGAAGCGCGCGTGGGCGCATAGCGGCCGGCCCGTTGATCAATTGCGCTTCGAGACGTTTGGCGCCAGCGGCCGTTTCGCCTCGACGCCCTTCACCGTGAAAATCCCGCGCCTCGGCGTCGAGATCGAGGTTCCTGTCAATCAGTCCATGCTCGACGCGATGGAGGCGGCCGGCGTCGCTATGATTTCCGATTGTCGGCGCGGCGAGTGTGGGCTCTGCGCGCTGCGCATTCTCAACGCTGAGGGTATTGTCGATCATCGCGACTTCTTCTTCAGCGATGAGGAGAAGGCCGAGAACGCCAAACTCTGCACCTGCGTTTCGCGCCTGGCGGGCGGCGTGCTGACCATCGACACCGCCGACAGGATCGCCGCATGAGCGCGCCAACCGCTTCCGCAGTCGATATCGACGAAACCTCCGGCGACCGCTCGCTCTCGCAAACGCTGAAGGCGCAGATTCTCCTGCGCAAGCTGCTGCTCAGCGGCGAGATTTCGCCGGGCGAGCGGGTGTCCGAACCACAGATGGTCGTCCGTCTCGGCGTTTCCCGCACGCCGGTTCGCATGGCGCTGGTGCGCTTGGAGGAAGAGGGGCTGCTCGAGGCGATCCCGTCCGGCGGCTTCGCTGTCAAGGCGTTCGACGAACGCGAGATGTTCGAGGCGATCGAGATTCGCGGCACGCTCGAAGGGCTCGCTGCGCGGTTCGCGGCCGAGCGCGGCGTCTCTCTTCTCGAACTCGATCGCGCGTCGGCCGTGCTCGATCAGCTCGACGAGGTCTTGAGGGCGGGCGATGGCGTCGACCTCTCTCGTTATGTCGAGCTCAATGCGCGCTTTCACGACATGCTGACCGATTTCTCGGACAGCGAAGCGCTGACGCGCCAGATCCAGCGCGCCAACGCGCTGCCCTTCGCGTCGCCAAGCGCGCTTGTTCTCGTTCAGAAGGGCGGCGCGGACGCTCCGCCGATCCTGCTCGTCGCGCAGGATCAGCATCGCTGCGTGCTGACCGCGATCCGCCGCCGCGAAGGCGCGCGCGCCGAGGCGATCATGCGGGAGCATGCGCGCATCGCGCATCGCAATCTCGAATATGCGCTCGCCAATCAACCAATCATGGAGCTTATTCCGGGAGCCGCGCTAATCAGACGACGCCCCGGCAGATAACAATATTCCAAGGGAGGAGCTGGAAATGAAGAAAATGATTTTAGCCGCTACGGCCTTGTTCGGTCTGGTGGCGTCGGCGGGCGCGGGCTTCGCGCAGGAGACGATCAAGATCGGACTTATCCTGCCGATGACGGGTCCGTTCGCCTCCACCGGCCGTCAGGCGGAAGCGGGCGCGAAGCTTTATCTTGCCCAGCATGGCGACGCGATCGCCGGCAAGAAAATTGAGCTCGTGCTGAAGGACGACACCGGCGTCGCCGACGTCACCAAGCGCATCGCGCAGGAATTGATCATCAACGACAAGGTGACCGCGCTTGCGGGCTTCGGGCTAACGCCGCTTGCGCTCGCGACAGCGCCTCTCGCCACGCAGGCCAAGACTCCCGCCGTGGTGACGGCGGCGGCCACTTCGATCATCACGGATCAGTCGCCTTATATCGCGCGCACCTCCTTCACTGCGGCGCAAGCGACCGTGCCGCTGGCGGAATGGGCGGCCAAGAACGGCATCAAGCGCGTGACGACCATCGTCTCCGATTACGGTCCGGGCATCGATGTCGAGAAGGCCTTTACAGAGACTTTCACCAAGGCCGGCGGACAGGTCGAGAATCTGCGGGTGCCGCTCGCCAATCCGGATTTCGCGCCCTTCCTGCAGAAGATATCAGACGCGAAGCCTGATGCGCTGCTCGCCTTCGTGCCGTCAGGCGTCGGCGCGCAATTCATGCGCCAATATGTCGAACGCGGCCTCGACAAGAGCGGCATCCGCTTTCTCGCCGAAGGCAGCGTCACCGACGATGATCTTCTGAACGGCGTCGGCGATGTCGCGCTTGGCGCGATCACCTCGCATCACTATTCCGCCGCGCATGACAGCCCGGAGAACAAGGCGTTCGTGAAAGCGTTCGCGGAGAAGAACAACGGCATGCGACCGAATTTCATGGGCGTCGGCGCCTATGACGGCATGCATCTCATCATTGAAGCGCTGAAGAAAACCAACGGGCAGGGCGGCGAAGCATTGATCGCCGCGATGAAGGGGCTGAGCTGGACGAGTCCGCGCGGGCCTGTCTCGATCGACCCTGAAACGCGCGACATCATCCAGAACATCTATATCCGCAAGGTCGAGCGCGTCGACGGCCAGCTCTACAATGTCGAGATCGCGACGACGCCTTCACTGAAGGACCCGGTGAAAGAAGCGCGCAAGAAGTGAGCTTGGCGCCGCATCGCTGATTCCTCCGTCGATCGATGCGACTTCCAGCCAGATGAAATGGCGCGGCGACCGTCAGGGGCATGCCTGCGCGACCGCCGCTCCAGAGATGACGACCGCGGACCCAATCAAGATCGAACCTGCATGATAAAGGAGAATCCGATGAAGCGCGCCAAGCCGCCGTTTCGCGCCGACATGGTCGGCAGCCTGCTGCGCACCGCGCCGTTGAAGGAGGCGCGCGAGAAGCGCGCCAAGGGCGAAATCTCAGCGGAAGCGTTGCGCGAGATCGAGGATCAGGAGATCCGCAAAATCATCAAGCGTCAGGAGGAGATCGGGCTGCAGGCGGTGACCGACGGTGAATTTCGGCGCGCCTACTGGCATTTCGATTTTCTTGAGCAGCTCGATGGCGTCACATCGATCGACGGCGACTCCGGCATGAATTTCAAAGGCGGCGTCGGCGTTCCCAAGGCGTTGCGCGTCACGGGGAAGGTCGGTTTCTCGGGCCATCCCATGATCGATCACTTCCGCTTCGTGAAAGACAACACCAGCCGCGTCGCGAAGATGACCATTCCCGGTCCAAGCATGCTGCACTATCGCGGCGGCCGGAAGATGATCAACATGGGGCTTTATCCCGAGATGGACGCCTTCTACGCCGATGTGGGCGCGGCCTACGCCAAGGCGGTGAAGGCGTTCTATGACGCCGGTTGCCGTTATCTCCAGCTCGACGATATTTCCTTCGCCTATCTCTGCGATCCGGAACAGCGCAAGATGCTGGCCGATCGCGGCGACGATCCTGAACATCAGGCGGAGATCTATGCCGGCATGGTGCGGCGCGCGCTCGCCGACAAGCCCGATGATCTCACCATCACCATGCATCTTTGCCGCGGCAATTTCCGTTCGACCTTCATCGCGTCAGGGGGCTACGAGCCGGTCGCGGACACGCTCTTCAACGCGATGCCGGTCGACGGCTATTTCATGGAATGGGACACCGACCGCGCCGGCGGATTCGAGCCGCTGCGCTTCCTGCCGAAGGGCAAGCATGTGGTGCTTGGTCTCGTCACCTCCAAGACGGGCGAGCTTGAGACGAAGGACGCAGTCCACCGCCGCATCGATGAAGCGGCGAAGCACGCCGATCTCGATCAGCTCTGCCTCTCGCCGCAATGTGGCTTCGCCTCAACGCAGGAAGGCAACACGCTGGCCGAGGCCGAGCAGTGGGCGAAGCTCGAAATGATCGTCGACGTGGCCAGAGAGGTTTGGGGCTGATCGCTTTGGAGCGCGCCCCGGCTTCAGGGCGTGTTCCACAAAACGGAAATCGACTGTCCGGCTCCGCACGACGGCAAGGTCAGGCTGCGTGAAAATGCGGCGGAATCCGCCCTGAATTAGGGACTTCCGGTCCGGCGGGCTATCCCGTAGGTAGTCAGCCAGCGAACGGCCAGTCACAAGGGGGATCATCATGGTTTCGCGCAGGGATATCGCAACGATCGTGGGAGCGGGCGCGCTCGGCGCCATGACGGTCGGCCTCGCGTCGCCGGCGGTCGCCCAGACGCCTCCGGCGGCGGAGACGACTTTCGACCGCATCCGTCGCACCAAGAAGCTGCGCATCGGCGCCATTCCGGGCGGCGCGCCCTACTACGACAAGGATATCTCCTCGGGGAAATGGCGCGGATTCTATATCGACATCTGCAAGGCGCTGGCTGAAGAGCTCGAGGCTGAACTCGACATCATCGAGACGACATGGGGCAACTCGGTCCTCGACCTCCAGTCGAACAAGGTCGACATCTTCTTTGGCCTCAATCCGACGCCCAAGCGCGCGCTGGTCATCGATTTCTCGGTGCCCTGCTTCAACAACGCCTTCAGCTTCATCACCAAGAAGGACTTCAAGCCGAAGAGCTGGGCGGAGCTCAACAGCCCCGACATTCGCATTGCGGTGGACGCTGGCTCCTCGCATGATCAGGTCGTGACCCGGCTGGCGCCAAAAGCGCAGATCACGCGCCTCAAGACTGCGGACGATGCGACCGCCGCCTTGCAGGCCGGTCGCGTTGACGCGCAGTGCCTCGTCTTCGTTCTCGCTCTGACGGTGCTGAAGAAGAATTCGTCGCTTGGCCAGTTTATGCTGCCGACGCCGATCTTCTCGACCACCTCGAACGCCGGCTTCCGTCGCGAGGCTGACAAGACGTGGCGCGATTTCGTCAATACCTGGATCGACTTCAATCGTGGCCTCGGCTTCATCCGCTCGGCGATCATCACCAACATGGAGCTGGTTGGCGTAACGGAGGCTGATTTCCCGCCGGGCGTATCGATCTGAGCTGGCGCTTCGTTTAGAGCGCAAAGGGAGCCGCAGCGTCCTCGGCGCCGCGGCTCCGGACGCAGGAAGCGGAACGGCTTATGTATCAGTGGGATTTTTCGATCCTGTGGAGCTATCGCTGGCTCCTGCTGAACGGTCTTGGCGTCACCGTCGCGTTCACGGCGGCGATTGTCGCGCTTGGCCTCGTCGCCGGTCTTATCGCCGCAATGGGCAGCCTCTCGCGATATGCCGGCGTTCGCCTGATAGCGCTGGGCTTCGTGGAGCTGTTCCGCTGCACGCCGATCCTGGTGCAGCTCATCTGGTGCTATTACGCGCTGCCTATTCTCGCCGGCGTCGAGATGACGCCGGTCACAGCATCGCTTCTCGCATTGTCGCTTTATGGCGGCTCGTTCTACGCCGAGATCATTCGCGGCGGCATCGTCTCGATTGATTCCGGCCAGAGTGAAGCGGGCGCGGCGCTCGGCATGTTGCCGAGCCAGACCATGCGGCGCATCGTGCTGCCCCAGGCGATCAAGCGCATGATCCCGGCGCTGATGAATCAGTCGATCATCCAGTTCAAGAACACCTCGCTGGTTTCCGTTCTGGCGGTGCCTGATCTCGTCTATCAGAGCCAGATCGCCGCCCATGACAGCTTCCGCCCGCTGGAGACCTATACGGCGGTCGCAGTCGCCTATTTCATCATCCTGTTCCCGCTCACCATCCTCGTCCGTTATGGCGAGAAGCGTCTGGCGGTGAGCGGATGAGCGCGGCCGCCTCACCTGGAGCGAAGGTCGAGATCGCATCGATCCGCAAACGCTTCGGCAAGCTCGAAGTCCTCAGGGATATCAGCCTCGCCGTGCAGCCCGGCGGCGTGGTCGCTCTGATCGGCCCTTCGGGCTCGGGAAAATCGACGCTGCTTCGCTGCATCAATCTGCTCGTCGCCCCCGATGGCGGAACCATCCGCGTGGGCGACTCGCGCTTCGAGTTCGGACGCGGCCATTCGGCGCCGAGTGCGCGCACGCTTGCGTCGTTTCGCGCGCGCACGGGGATGGTCTTCCAGCACTTCAATCTGTTCCCGCACATGACCGCGCTGCAAAATGTGATGGAGGCGCCTGTCATCGTCCGCAAGATGTCGAAACCGGATGCGGAGAGATTGGCGCGCGCGCAGCTTGAAAAGGTTGGTCTTGCCGATCGCGCAAATCAATATCCGAACACGTTGTCAGGCGGGCAAAAGCAGCGTGTGGCGATTGCGCGCGCTCTCGCGATGGAGCCCGACGTGATGCTGTTTGACGAGGCGACGTCGGCGCTTGATCCGGAACTCGTTGGCGAAGTGCTCGCCGTGATCCGCAAGCTGGCGTCTGAAGGAATGACGATGGTCATCGTCACACATGAGATCGCTTTCGCGCGCGAAGTCGCCGACCGGGTGGTGTTCATGCGCGACGGCGTGGTGGTGGAAGAAGGGCCGGCGCGCGCGGTGATCGACCGCCCGCGCGAAGCCGCGACCCGATCCTTTCTCAGCCATTTCCATCGCGGCGCGTCGCCGCCGCTGGATGCGTCGCCGTGAAGTCCGATCGCAAGCGCGTTTTTCTCATCACCGGCGCGGCGAGCGGCATCGGTCGCGCGACCGCCCTGCAATTGGCGGGTCCCGATGTGGGTCTTGCGCTGCATACGGGCTCCAACGCCGCCGGCCTCGAAGATGTCGCGCGCGAAGCGAGAGCGCGCGGCGCCGAAGTCATTTGCGGCGTTGGCGATCTTGCCAATGCGGATACGATTATGCGCCTCGTTCAAGAGGCTAGAGACGCGTTCGGCCAGCTCAATGCGCTTGCGCTCGTCGGTGGCGCGGCGCATCGCGGCGAGCCGTCCGCGCTCAGCGCTGAAAGCCTGCACAAGGCGGTCGATGAATCCGTGACTTCGCTTCTGCGGCTGACGGAGCTCGCGAAGCCGATGCTGAGGACAGCGAGCGATCCGCGCATCGTCGCCGTCTCGTCTTTCGTGGCGCATGTGATCCGGCCCGAATTCACGCCGTTCGCCGCGTCGGCCGCCAGCCGCGCCGCGCTGGAGGCGATGGTGAGATTGCTGGCGCGCGAACTGGCCGCGGACGGCGTGGTCGTGAATGCGGTTGCGCCGGGGCTGATCGAGAAGGATGCGGGCCATGCGGGCAAGCTCGATCCCGAGGCGATCGCGCGCGCACAGGCGGCCATTCCACTCAAGCGGCGCGGCCGCCCCGATGAGGTCGCAGCGGTGATCGCATTTCTTCTCTCGCCGGCCGCGTCCTACGTCACCGGCCAGATCTGGCACGTCAATGGAGGCCTGGCATGAGCGCCGCGACGATCGAGCGCTTCCGCCTCTTTCTGATCGAAAGTCCGATCAAGATGGCGCGCCTGCAAGGCGTCGGCAACGTCAAGGGCTCGGTCAAGCGCGTGCTGATCGAAATGACGGCGAGCGACGGCGTCGTCGGCTGGGGCGAAGCAGCGCCGTGGGAAGTCTTCACCGGAACAGCCGAAGCCGCGTTTGCGGCGCTCGACATCTATTTGCGCCCGATCATTCTGGGAAAGCCCGTGAAGCGCGTCCGCGCGCTGATGGCCGAGCTCGATCGCGCGATCGTCGGTCATGGCGAAGCCAAGGTCGCCGTGGAAATGGCGATGCTCGACATTGTCGGGAAGTCGAGCAGGCTGTCTGTTGCGGATTTGCTTGGCGGCCGCGTGCGCGACCGCATTCCATTGTCTTTCTCGATCGCCGATCCCGATTTCGCCGCCGACATGGATCGTATGCGGGCGATGGTCCCGCAGGGCAACGTCATCTTCAAGGTCAAGACGGGCGTCAAGCCGCACAGGGAAGACATCGCTCATCTCGAAGCGATGCGAAGCGAGTTCGGCGACCGAATCGATCTGCGCCTCGACTACAATCAGGCGCTCAAGCCTTTCGGCGCGATCAAGATTCTTCGCGATGTCGATCGTTTTGCGCCGACCTTCATCGAACAGCCGGTGCCGCGCGACAATCTCGACGCCATGGCGTCCTTTGTCGTGGCGCTCGACACGCCTGTTCTGGCGGATGAAAGCTGCTTTGACAGCCGCGATCTCATGGAGATCGTGCGCCTCAAGGCGGCGAACGCCATCTCCGTGAAACTCATGAAAGCCGGCGGCCTCCTGAAGGCGCAGGGGATCATGGCGATTGCGGATACTGCGGGTCTTCCAGGCTATGGCGGTACGCTCTGGGAAGGCGGGATCGCGCTTGCGGCAGGCACGCAGTTCATCGCGGCGACGCCGGGCGTTTCGCTGGGTTGCGAATTCTATATGCCGCATCACGTCCTGACCGAGGACGTGCTTGAAGAGCGCGTCGAAAATCGCGACGGCCATGTCATCGTGCCGAATGGGCCCGGGCTGGGCATTCGCGTCAGCGAAGCCTCGGTGCGCGCCAATGCGCGCATTCTCGCGGAGCGCTGAGAGCACCCGTCAACCCTTCGTCGCGCCGGCCGTGAGGCCATCGATGAAAAGCCGCTGCATCGCGAGAAACATTGCGATAACAGGCAATGTCATCAGCATCGATGCAGCCATGACGGCGCCCCAGTCGGTGTTGAATTCGGTCGAGAATTCGGAGAGGCCAATCGGGAGCGTCTTCGCGCGGCTGTCGGTTGCGAGGCAGAGCGCGAAGATGAATTCGTTCCAAGTGGTCACGAAAGCGTAGATCACGACGGCGACGATTCCCGGCAGCGAGAGCGGCAAAGTGATCCGCGTGAGGACGCCGACGCGGGATGCGCCATCGACAATGGCGGCTTCCTCAAGCTCGACGGGAATTGCGCTGAAATAGCCGATCAGCATCCAGACGCTGAGCGGCAATGTCAGAATGAGATAGACCAGGATCAGGCCAAGCCAGGTGTTGGCGAGGCCGAGCTTTCCCAGCACGATATAGAGCGGCACGATGATTGCCGCGGTCGGCAGCAACTGGCCAATCAGTACGAACGCCTCGCACCAGGCCTTTCCGGCGAACCGAAAGCGCGCGAAGCCATAGGCCGCAAAGATCGCCAGCGCGATCGCAATCACGGTCGAGCCCGTCGAGATGACGAGGCTGTTAAGAAAATAACGCGGAATGTTCGATTCCGTAAGCACCTTCCAATAATTCACGAAAGTCGGCGCCTGCGGCAGCCAGGCGGGCGGCACTGTATAAAGCTCGCGCAGCGTCTTGATCGATGACAGCGCCATCCAGGCGAACGGGAACAGGCTCGTTGCGACGGCCAGCGACACCGGCAGATAGATGAGGCGCGATCTTTGGCCGAGCGCCGCCATGTCAGGTCTCGCTCCGGCGGCCGAGCAGCCAGATATAGATCGCGATCAGAACAAGGACGACGCCGAAGAACATCACCGACAGCGCCGCGGCCTCGCCGAAGCGGAAGAACTCGAACGCCTGCTTGTAGATCTGGATCGGTGTGATCAACGAGCGGTTGGCGGGTCCGCCCTTGGTCATGGCGTAGATCAGCGTGATTCCATTCAGCCCCCAGATCAGCAGCAGCAGCGTGATCGCAAAGAGGATCGGCCTGAGATGTGGAATCATGACGTAGCGCACTTCGTCCATGAAGTTCGCGCCGTCCATACGGGCCGCCTCGTAGCGAGAATCTGGCACCGCCTGCAACCCGGCGAGCACCATCACTGCAACGAAGGGAAACATCTTCCACACATTCACTGCGATGAGAGACGGGAGCACAAGTTGCGGCGAGGTCAGCCACCCGACCGGCCCGTCGACGACGCCTGCGGTCTGCAGCATGTAATTCACGATTCCGAATTCGGAATGGAACATCCACGCCCAGGTCGTGGCGGCGACGATGCCGGGCACGATCCAGGGAACGAGGATCAGCGAGCGCGCCAGCCCACGGGCGCGGAATTTCTGGTTGAGCATGATGCCGACCGCTGCGCCGATCGTCATCTGCAGCACGAGCGAAGCGCCGACATAGTAGAAGGTGTTCCACAACGCGGCCAGCGTCACCGAGGAGGCGACGATGCGCTCATAGTTGCGCGAGCCGACATAGCGGCCGGAATCATCCATCGCGCTGAGCGCCGCCGTATGGAGCAGGGGATAGACGATGAGCAGCGCGAGCGCGAGCAGCGCCGGAAGCGCGAACAGAAAGCCCGTGCGTTGCGGATTTCTACTGCTCATGAAGACCGCGCGGCCCGGCATGCGGGCCGCGTCTTCTTCATTCAGTCGAGCAGCGATTTGATTTCGGACGCTGCGTCGTCCATCGCCTTTTGCGCCGTCGTTTCGCCCAGCAGTACGCGCTGGATATTGTTGAAATAGACCTGTGTGATCTGCACCCAGTTGCGATGCGGCGGCGCCGGACGGGCGAAGGGCAGCATTTCCTTGAACGCCTGAAGCTCGGGCGCCTGGAAGCGGGGCAGGCTCATGGATGATGTCCGCGCCGGAAACGTGTCGGTGTAGAAACCCATATTGTCGGTCTGGGCGAGGAAGGCGATGAGTTTCGCCGCGCCGTCCTTGTTCTTCGAGCCGGCGGGGACCACGAAAGTCCAGCCGCCCAGCAGCGCAGCAGGAGTTTTTCCCGGCGGCGTCGGGATTGGCATCACGCCGATTTCGATCGAGGGATTCTCTTTCTTGATGGAATCAAGATCGAACTGGCCGGACTGATATTGCGCGACCGTTCCCGCGATGAAGAGGCGACGCAACGCCGTGCCGTCATTCTGCAGCGTGGAAGGAGGAGAGACTTTCTCCTTTGTGAGCATGTTGGTGTAGAATTCGACCGCTTCGACCGCTGGCTTCTGATTGACGATCACTTGCTTCATGTCGTCGGAGAGCAACGAGCCGCCATTCATCCAGATGAAGGGAACGCTGCGGAAAGCGGTGTTGCCGAATTCCCCACCGCCGGTGATGCCAAAGCCATATTGCGGCTTGCCGTTGACCGTCTTGGTGAGCTTCTTCGCCACGTCGACCAACTCCGGCCATGTCTTCGGTGGCTTGGAAGGATCAAGGCCGGCCTCTTTGTAGGCGCCCTTGTTGTAATAGATCGCATGCGCCTCGATGCGGTAGGGAATGCCGTAGATCTTGCCGTCGAATTTCGAGAGATTGAGCGCGGCGGGCGCGAAATCGGCTGTGTCGATCTTGTTCCTCGCATAGATGTCGTCGAGCGGCATCAGCGCGCCGGTCGCGGCGAAGGGAATGTTCCAGCCATTCTGGATTTCGATGAGATCAGGCGGCGATCCTGATTTCAGCGCGACAAGCACCCTGTTCTGCAGGCCGTCCGACACCGTGACTTCAATCTTGACCTTGTCGCCCGGATTCGCCGCTTCGAATTTTTGAGCGAGCTCCCTGGCGCGCGCCTCGCCCCAGTTCGGCGCCCACCAGATGATGTCGGCGGCGCGCGCCGAGGTTCCGCCGAGCGCGAGCGCGGCGCCTGAAAGCCAGAGAGCGGATCGCGGAATTCCCTTCATTGGTCTCTCCCTTTTTCGGTTTTCCGATTGCGGCTCCTAGAGCTGTCGGGAGCCGAGCCGTTGGCTCCCCTTTGTCGAAATCAGATCGCGAGAGGCGTGAGCGATGCGCAGCGCGTCGGCGTTCACAATCAGCGCGCGCATGAAGCCGATCGCGTGCGCATGACCGGTATGCCAGGGCGAGGGGCAGGCGAGTTCCGGCACATGGTCGGGCACGAGCACGCCGTCGAATTCTTCTTCATGCAGGATGCGGACGATCTCAGCCATGTCGATATCGCCGTCATCGACGAAGGCTTCTTCGTAGCGGGGCACACGGCCCCGCACATTGCGGAAATGAACGTAAGCGATACGATCCATGCGCGCGAAGCGCCGCGTCGTCTCGTAGATGTCGCAGCCGGGCATTTCCTGCAGCGAGCCAATACAGAATTCGAGCTTGTTGGCCGGGCTATCGGAAATCGCCAGCAGGCGATCATATTTCTCCGGGCTGTTCACCAGCCGGCCAGAGCCGCGAACCATCTGGTCGGGTGGATCGTCGGGATGCGCGGCGAGCGTCACGCGCGCTTCTTCCGCGACCGGAAGGAGCTCGCGAAGAAAGCGCGCGAAGCGCTCCCACAATTCTTCTTCCGAGACGGAGACGGAAGGCGCGCCGGTCCGCGCATCGCGATAGCGCATGTTCCAGACCATCCCGTCGGGAATGCTCGCTGCGGGATCGATGGCCGAGCGATCATAGACGGTCGTCATCGCGCCGCCGCGACCTGACGGTCGGCGCGTCCAGCCCCAGACGCCGGCGATCGAGAAATTATATCCGATGCAGGGAATGCCGGCGCGGCCGGCGTCGCGGACAAGACGCTTCAACCCGTCGATCTGTTCGCGCCAAGTAGGACCATCGAGCAGAATGTCGGACCAGAAATTCGGCGAAAAATTCTCGAGCGCGGCGACGCGTAGGCCCTCTTCCGCGAGCATGGAGACGACGCTCGCCATCTCGTCATAGGTCCAGAGAGGCTCGGCGCTGCAATCGCCGAGGATGGGGCCGACTCCGCCCTTGAGATAAGCGGAGGCGTCGGCGCCACGACCATATTTCACGAGATGAATCACGACGTCGCGCACGCCGAGCTGCGCGGCGAAACGCGCGCCGTCGCGGCTGAGGAGATCGCCGAACAAGGTGAGGCCGGCCCTCACGAGCGCTTGTCCGAGCCCGGCATCGCCGCGACGCCGCTGGCGACGCCCTTCGTGTCCAGCGTCGCTTCGCCGACGCCATCGATCCCAGCGTCCGTGTAAAGCTTCACGAACACGACGTTCGTGCGCGAGGCGTTGGCGACGAAGACCTTTTGTCCCGTGATGCGCACTTTTCGCTCTCCGCGCTTCAGCCTCGCTTCTGTCGCAGCCGCGCCAGACCCTGGAACTGCAGACAGTCCGGCGCCATTTCCATGAGTTCGATGCGGTGCCCGTCGGGATCCTCGATCCAGGCCTGTCGATTGCCGTCCAGACCTGTCTTGAGCGGATTGGTCAGCGGGATTTCGAGTTTTGCCAGTTCTGCGACAGCGGCGTCGATATCGGAGACCTGAAGACAGATGTGGTTGAAGCCGACCGCCTCCTTGCCTGACGCGCGGTCTCCTTCGCCTTCCGGAAACACTTCGAGATATTGCGTCTCGGTGATGCGGAGATAGAGCAGCCACAATCGCCCATCGCGATCAAGCCGCAGCATCTCCTCGAAGCCGAGCTTGCCGACATAAAAATTGAGCGTGCGCGCGACATCCTTCACGCGGATCGCGACATGGCCGATCCCGACAATCGTCTGCATCCGGCTCCTCCCGTCCCACATCGCTTGCGACACTCATCGCGCCGTCGCTCCGCATGGACCGCACCCGCCGCCACGACTGCGCGTGGTTCATATTTGAACTGGCTGGTTCCGTAATTTGATTGTATGAACAGATGACGCCAAGTCAACGGAGCCGTTTCTTCCATGTCCCGCTCTGACGCGACCGATCCCATCGACCGGCATCGCATTCCCGCGATCGATCGGGCGATGGAGGTGCTTGGCCTGCTGGAGCGACGCGCGGCGGGCGCCAGCATCCGCGATCTCGTGGCGGCGCTCGCGCTGCCGCGCACCTCAGTCTATCGCATCCTCAATTCGCTGGAGACGCACGGCATGGTGCGTCGCGCCGGAGAGAGCGCTTATGCGCTTGGCCCGCGACTGCTGTCGCTTGCGGCGCGCGTCGCCGCAGAAGGCCAGCGCTATGACATCGCCGCCATCGCCGCGCCGCATCTGGAGCGATTGTCGCAGGCGACAGGCGAAGCGTGCAAGGTGTCGGCGCTCGATGGCGACGGCGTGCTCGTTCTTGCGGCGATGCAGGGCAATCGCGAATTCGCCCTGAGCGTGACGCCCGGACAAAAGCTGCCGCTGCACGCGGGCGCCGCGAGCAAGGCGTTGATGGCCTCGCTCGATGATGATGATCTCGAACGCGCTCTTGCGACGCCTCTGATTGCTTACACCAGCCGAACGTTCGCCGATCCGCGCCGCTTGCGCGCCGAACTCGCAAAGATCAGGCGGCAGGGATGGGCGGCGGACAAGGGCGAATATCAGCAAAGCGTGCATGCGTTCGCCGCGCCCATCCACGATTCCCACGGTCATGTGGTTGCGGCGCTCAGCGCGCCCTATCTCGCGGGATCGGAGGGTGGCCGCCTTGAGCAGATCAGGCTCGCGGTGATCGCAGCGGCGGCTGCGATCGGAGCGGATATTCCGGCGTCGGGCTGAAGCCGCGTCGTTGACCTGTTGCACGCCCGCGAATAGCGTCCTTATCCGAAACTCTCAGTTTCATATTTGAAACAACGCTTGAGCGACGCGACGTCGCTAGAGCATGGCGCGAAAAAGTGGGAACCGGTTTTTCCGCGACGAACGCTGGCGTTCGCGCTGCAAAAGCCATGCTCTAGACTTTCGGAATCGATCACGTTTCCGCATTTTGATTGATTCAATCAAAATGCGGCGTGATCTAGAGGGAGGTTCGCATGATCGAGACGTCTGACATCGAGCGGCCGCCGAAAGAGCTTGTGAGCGCGCTCGCCGACATCGGCAGCGCGACCGCGAGCAGCGAACTCAACAGGCTCGGGGTGCGCAGCGCCCATATCTGCGGACCGATTGCGCTCACGCCAGGAAAAGCCGTCGCCGGTCCGGCGCTGACGCTGCAATGCATGCCGAAGCGCGAAGATCTCTATCTCGTCGACGAATATGCCGAGCCCGAGAAGCAACTCCATCGGCACGTTCTCTATCATACGCAGCCCGGCGACATCGTCGTCGTCGATGCGCGCGGCGAAACGGCGGCAGGCATCTTCGGCGAGATGATGATCACCTATTTCAAGGGGCGCGGCGGCGGCGGCGTGGTGATCGATGGCTGCATCCGCGATTTCTCCAAGGCGAAGGATCTTGGCGTTGGCCTGTGGCTGCGCGGCGTGACGCCGAATTTTCATTCGCAGACGAATATCTTTCCATTTGGCGTCAATGTTCCGATCGCGTGTGGCGGGACGATGGTGATGCCCGGCGACATCATCGTCGCCGATGACGACGGCGCCGTCGTGGTGCCGATCAAGCTCGCGCCGCAGTTGTTGAAGGTTGCGAGCCAGCACGCCGAATGGGAGGAGTTCTCACGCCTGCGTCTGGCTGGGGGCGGCGATCTCCGTCGCTACTATCCGCTCACGGAGGCGGCGCGTCCGGAATATGAGGCCTGGCGCGACAGCCAGAAGAAATCGCCCTGAGCGGAAGGCGCCTCTTTCCTTCGATGAGCGTAAAGTTTTAGTCGCCTTGTTCGCACTGTCGACGACACACCGATTCTATACGGATTCTCTCTTCCGGCAAAGCAAGCGTGACATTCCGCGCATCGGGCATGCGTGGCGCGCCGCTCCGCGCGCTGGCCCGTCTTTATGATGTTGATATGATCAATGTCCCATCAGCCGAATCGGCATGAGGGAGGGCCGTCATGTACAAATTCGAGCTCTATAAGGACAAGGCGGGCGAATATCGCTTCCGCTTCAAGGCGTCGAACGGCGAAATCATGTTCGTATCGGAAGGCTACAAGTCGAAGCAGTCGGCCCTCGATTCCATTGAATCGATCAAGAAAAATACGCCAACCGCCACGGTCGACGATCAAACGAAAAACTGACAGGAGAACGCCATGGAAGCGCTTTTGCCCATCATCACCCAGCTTATCGCCGGCGCTGTCGGCGGCAATATCGCCGGCGCCGCGGCGAAGGATATGAGCCTCGGCTCTATCGGCAACACCATCGCCGGCGCTGTCGGCGGCGGCGTCGGAGGTCAGATTCTTTCGGCGCTGATTCCGATGATTGCGGCCAATATTAGCGGGCAGGCGGCTGGCGGCGGCATCGCCGGCCTCGTCGTCACGCTGATCGTTGGCTTCATCAAGAACAAAATGGCGGCGAGCTGAGTTCGACGTCGGCCCGCTGTTCAGATCGAGAGGCTGTCGCCGGTCGCGAGATCGACGCTCAGCCTGTTGATATGGCGGGCCAGTTCCTCAAGCGCCGGGTTCTCGCAGGAGTGGCCGAGCGTGAGCGGTTGGCCGGCTGTCTCCCAGCAGGCGATGAGGCCGGGCAGGGTCGGATGGGTCGGCATGCGGATCCAGTCGGCCCGTCCGGCGCGATAGACTCGATCGCCTGGCGAGCCCGCCGGCAGATGGCCGGTCAGAAGAATTGGCATTCCTTCTGTATCGGCGCGAGGAATGAGTCGGGCGGACGGCCCCGCCGTTCCCATGCCATCGTCACAAAGGAGAGCGCGGCGGGGAAGCGCATCGCCATCGCGCCAATCTTCTGCTTGCGCGAGTCTTTTCACGAGAAGATCAGAAACCCCAAGGCGAAGCGCATCGGCCGCGGCGATCTGCGCCTGCAGCGCCGGCCGCATGCTGGCGCAAATCGCCAGCGGCGCGTCGATCGCCGCGATGAGTTCGAGAGAACGGCCATAAAGCGGCGTTGGCAAGAGGCAGCCGCTTGCGTGGCGCGCAACCCATTCGGCGATGGTGGCGGCGCGCTCTTCGCCGGAGATTGGATCGACGCCGTAAGACGCATCAATGAGCAGAGCATCGCAATGCGGCGTCGGGTCCATGGCGAAGACAGCGCTGTCCGGCGCGATATCGGCGGAATAGACCAATTGTCGGCCATCGGCCTCGACGGCGAGCCAGACGCCGCCGGCGACATGGCCGGATCGTCCTGTGGTGATCGTCACGCCGCCGAGATTGATGGATTGCCCCGGCCTGAACAATTCGACGCGATCGAGAGGAAAAGGCGCGCGCGCGAGGTCATCAGGCATGGCGTAGGCGGCGAGTGTCGCGGGCGTTTCCGCCCTTGCTTCCGCCGTCATGAAAATGCGGCCGCGAAATCCACGCGCCAGCAGCCAGGGCAGCGCGCCGACATGGTCCTCATGGGCGTGTGAGATGAACAGCGCGTCGATCGCTGTGATGTCGGCCTCGGCGAGGGCGGGGTGATAGTTCTCGGGTCGGGCTCCGACCTTGATTCCAGCGTCGAGCAGCAGGCGCAGGCCGCCTGCGCGCACGCCGACGCATGTGCGGCCCTTCTCGCCGAAGCCGCCATGAAGGTCGATCATCATCATATGGCGGCTGGCCCCGGCTTGATCCTTCGCAAGTTTATTCAACCCGCGCGGCGGCCGCCCGGGGCTTCCGTCCTGCCTCTCATGCGGCTGTTGAATGTCAAGAGAAGACCGCCGCGCAACGCCTCGCGCAGGCGGCGATTCGTGCTAACGAGGCCTTATGATCGGCAAACTCAAGGGGCTCATCGATTCCTACGGCGACGATTTCGTCATCGTCGACGTGCAGGGCGTGGGCTATGTCGTCTTCTGTTCATCGCGCACGCTGCAGAACCTGCCGAAGCCCGGCGAGGCGGTGGCGCTTGCGATCGAGACCCAGGTGCGCGAGGACGCGATCCGGCTGTTCGGCTTCCGCTCCGATGCCGAGCGCGACTGGTTTCGCCTGCTGCAGACGGTGCAGGGCGTCGGCGCCAAGGTGGCGCTGGCGATCCTGTCGACGCTCGATAGCGGCGCCCTCGCCACGGCGATTGGGACTCAGGACAAGGCCGCCGTGGCCCGCGCCTCGGGCGTCGGACCGAAGCTCGCCCAGCGCATCGTGGCGGAGCTGAAGGACAAGGCGCCTGCCTTCGGCTCGGTCGACGCCGCCGTTGTCAGGCTCGCCGGCGACGTTGGCGACAAGCGCGCGCCGTCCAACGTGCAGGATGCGGTCTCGGCGCTGGTCAATCTCGGCTACGGCTCGCCGCAGGCGGCGGCAGCGATCGCGGCGTCGCTGAAGACCCTCGGAGAGGCGGCCGAGACAACATCGCTGATCCGGCAGGGGCTGAAGGAGCTGGCGCGGTGACCGACGGAATGCAGGAGGTCTGGCGTCCGGCTCTGATCGAAGATCCGGCTTTCGTGGCGAACTGGTGGGGCCGTCGCTGGTTCGCGTCCTTCATGATCGCAGGCGGCCAGCGCTTCGATCCCGCCGACGTGGAGCTGCTGGTCGTCGACGACGCGGGCGGCCATCGCGTCGGCGTCGCGACTTTCACGCGCGCTGGCGATGCGCTGCTGCTCATCACTCTCGACGCGGAGGAGAAGCGCCGCGGCATCGGCTTCTCGCTCATCTGGACGCTGCGGAAGATCGCGCGTGAACGCAGTCTCAAGGTCATCAAGGTGTCGACCTCGAACGACAATCTCGATGCGCTGGGCTTTTATCAGCGGCTCGGCTTTCGCATCAGGTCGGTGCGTCGCGACGCAATGGATGAGGTGCGCCAGCTGAAGCCCGGCATTCCGCGCGTCGCCGACAACGGCATCCCGATCTCGGACGAGATCGAGCTGGATATTTTGCTGTGAGCGAGCGGAGTCGTTTCGGCGCTGGAGCGCGCGACGATGATCGTCTGGCGCCGCAGCGTCAGCAGAAGTTTGTGACGATGCGGATTTTCCGACTGTTTGCGATCCGCGGCCCGCTTGTTGGATATATCGTGTTTTTTCTGATTGCGGCGTTGCAAGGAGCGTTGACGGATTCCTTTCATTTCCAGGTTGCGGTGGCTGCTGGATTTTCCGGTGTGATCACAATCGGGCTCGGCATTATTTTCGGCTTTGTAATTGGATTCATTCCGGGCCTTGTTTGCGCCGTCATTTGTATTTTTGCTTTACGGCTGGCTGGCGAGGTTCCCTTGCTCGTCGCGCTCGCGGGCGGCGCGGCGGGATGGGCCGTCTGGGCGGGCGGCGCGGCCGCTCTCCACGACGCCAATAGCGGAAGGCGATCCATCTTCGATATTCCGCAGGATTTCAGCTTGCTCGTGCTCGCGACATCGGTTCTGACGGCGGTGATCTGCTGGTGGTTCGGCAGACATCTGTTGAGGCCGTCATTGTGACCGATCACCGTTTCATCTCCGGAGAAAAGCGCGAGGACGACGCGCAGGATGCGCGGTTGCGTCCGCAGACGCTCGCCGATTTCACTGGCCAGGCTCAGGCGCGCGCCAATCTGCAGGTGTTCATCGAGTCCGCGAAGAAGCGCGGCGAGCCGCTCGATCATATCCTCTTCGTCGGGCCGCCGGGCCTCGGCAAGACCACGCTGGCGCAGATCATCGCGCGCGAGATGGGCGTCAATTTCCGCGCTACGGCCGGACCGGTGATCGCCAAGCGCGGCGAACTCGCAGCGCAGCTCACCAATCTCGAAGAGGGCGACGTTCTCTTCATCGACGAGATTCATCGTCTCCAGCCGGCGATCGAGGAAATCCTCTATCCCGCCATGGAGGATTACGAGCTCGATCTCATCATCGGTGAAGGGCCGGCGGCGCGATCGGTGAAGATCAATCTGCCGAAATTCACGCTAATCGGCGCGACCACGCGCGCGGGCCTGCTGACGACTCCTTTGCGCGACCGTTTTGGCATTCCCGTCAGGCTCAATTTCTACACGGTCGAGGAGCTTGAGTTCATCGTGCGCCGCGGCGCGCGCGTGCTCGGCTTCAAGATGAGCGATGATGGCGCCAACGAGATCGCGCGCCGCTCGCGCGGCACGCCGCGCATCGCCGGCCGTCTGCTGCGCCGCGTGCGCGATTTCGCCGTGGTCGACGGCCTCGATGAGGTGACGCGTGAGCTGGCGGACAAATCGCTGAGATTGCTCGAGGTCGATCAGGCCGGGCTCGACCAGATGGACCGCCGCTATCTCGACATGGTGGCGAAGAATTTCGGCGGCGGACCGGTCGGCATCGAGACGATCGCAGCGGCGCTGTCGGAGCCGCGCGACGCGATTGAAGAGATCATCGAGCCATTCCTGATCCAGCGAGGATTCGTGCAGCGCACGCCGCGCGGGCGGCTGCTGACGGGCCACGCCTTCCGGCATCTCGGCCTCGCGGAGCCGCCGCGCGATCCCGCGCAATTCGGGTTGTTCGCCAATGACGAGGAATAGTCCGGCGCCGCCGACATTTTCCGCCGGCGTTCATACCCTCCCGATCCGCGTCTATTACGAGGACACCGATTTCTCCGGCGTCGTCTATCATGCGTCCTATCTCCGCTTCATGGAGCGTGGACGCACGGAGCTGTTGAGGTCGCAGGGCGCTGACCAAGGTGAATTACATGCCGATGGCGAAGGCGTCGCGTTCGTCGTGCGCAAGATGATCATCGAATATTTGAAGCCCGCGCGCATGGACGACATCATCGAGGTGATCACCACGCCGGTCGAAGTGCGCGGCGCCTCCATGCTGCTGCATCAGATCGTCAAGCGCGGCGACGATCTTCTGATCGAGGCCAGCGTCACGGTCGCCTGTGTGAAGAACGGCCGCGCGGTTCGCATTCCCGATGGCCTGCGCCGCATCATGACGCCGCCCGGGCAGAATTAGAGAGACATATGGCCAGCATCGACATCCGGTTCGCGACGCGTATCTACTCCGCCCGCCTGTCCGGCGCGCGCGCGACGAAGCTCAATGAGAATCTCAGAAATTCCTGTCTCTCGGTCGCGGCGGATGACGTGGCGGGCCAGACATGGTGCGAGGAGAATCATTATCCCGGCTACACCTCCTACGCCTCGCTGGATGATCTGCCTTGGCGTTTCCCGGATTTCGCCGATCTCGTGAAGCAGCTCGACAAGCATGTCGCGGCCTTCGCGAAGGAACTCGATTTCGAGCTCGGCGCGAAGAAGCTCGTGCTCGATGACATCTGGATCAATGTGTTGCCGCCGGGCGGCGTGCATACCTCGCACATCCATCCGCATTCGGCGATCAGCGGCACCTACTATGTCGCGATTCCCAAAGACGCGAGCGCGATCAAATTCGAGGACCCGCGTCTTGGCTTCATGATGTCGGCGCCGCCGCGCAAAAAGAATGCAAAGCCTGACAATCGCAGCTTCGTCTATCTCGCGCCGCAGGAGCGCACCCTGTTCCTGTGGGAGAGCTGGCTGCGCCATGAGGTGCCGCTCAACGAGGCGGAAGACGACCGCATCTCGATCAGCTTCAATTACGGGTGGCGCTAACCTTCTTTGCAGCCTTGCGTTTCGCAGGCGGTTTCTTCGTCACCTTCTTCGCAACGCGCTTCGGCGCCTTCGCTGATTTCTTCGTCGCGACATAGTCGATCGAGCGCGCGATCCATTCGCCGAGCAGGCGGCGGTCGTCGAGAATCTCGTCGGGCATGGCGACGAAATCGCGGATGCCGCGGCCTGAAGTAAATTCGTAGCCATGGGCGTCGAATTCATCGCGCAATCGCGCGCGATCCTGTTCGCTGAATTTGAGAACGAAACTCTCCTGATGCACGCAGCCGAACAGCGCGCCATTCACCAGAGCGGCGGGGCAGCCGAACATAGTGCGCCGTTCGACGCGCGGATCGGTCGGGATCGCGGCGCCGAACAGCGCGGAAAGTTCAGGGTCCGGCTTGCGCCAGGCCATTGCGACATCCTTCAGCCATATTGAAATCTCGGCATCCAGCCTTTCGAGCCGCCCGGCAGCATATCGAAGAAATGCCAGACCGGGCAGAAATCATCGCCTGGGCTCCAGCGCGCGTCGGACACGCGCGTCAGACGCCCGCCGTCGCGGCGGAAGACCGACAGGCCGGGCAACCAGCCGCCATGGCTGCTGCGATAACCCATGTCCTGCGCGAAATTCGTACCGACATGGCTCACCATCGGAAATCGCCAGCCGCGGCTCGCGGCAAATTCTCTCTGCGTCTGCGGATCGTCCGGAGATGAGACAACGAAGCCGGCGCGATCGGCGACATGGGGATAGAAGCCGTTGCAGCCGTCCGCCCACATGGTGCAGGAGGAGCAGGACGTGCCCATATTGTGGACGACGAACAGATCGTCCTTGCCGTTGAACAGTTCGGACAGGCGCACCGGGCCTTTCAGCGTAGCGAATTCATAATCGCTCACTTCCTCCGGCTCGATCGCCGCCTGGGCGGAACGCATTTCCTCGCGCAACTTTCCGATCCGTCCACGCAGATCCTTCAGCCGCGCCATGCCGTCGGCGTATCTCATGCGCGCGCCTCCGCCCCGTAGCTGTCGCGATAGCGGACCCAGGACATCGCATGCGCAAAGCCGTCCTCGTCACGTCCCTTCGGCGTGAGATCGAGATACTGGTAGGTCGCGTTCATCATGTCGATCCCGCGGGAATAGCAGGAATAGGTGTGATAGATCGCGCCATCAGCGTCCTTGCAGAAGACGCTGATTCCTGGCCGCTCGCTCGGCATCTTTGCGCCGTCGCGATAATTGTAATGGCCTTCGCCGCGCGCGATCTCTTCGGGCGTAGAGGACGCCTGATAATCGAAATTGAAGTCGCTTCCGTTGGATGAATACCAGGGGAAGGTCCAGCCGAGACGCTTCTTGAAGGCCTGGAACTTTTCATAAGGCGCGCGCGACACCGCGATCATCGTGACGTCGCGGGCGTTGAGATGCACGACGCTGCGTTCGATGCTGTCGGCCCAGAAGGAGCAGCTCTTGCAGCCGACCTCGGCGTCGGGGCCGAACATGAAGTGATAGATGACGAGTTGCGAACGGCCGTCGAACAGATCAGTGAAAGAGACCGGCCCGTTCGGCCCATGGAACGTGTAAGTCTTTTCGATTTTCTCCCACGGCAGATCGCGGCGCGCAGCGCTCAGTTCGTCGCGCAGGCGCGTGAATTCCTTCTCGCGCGCCAGAAGCTCCCTACGGGCTTTCAGCCAGTTCGCATGCGAGACAACAGAATGCGTTTCCATGATCAGACTCCTTACTCCTGTGATGGGGGAAGGGCGTCCGCTTTGCGGGCGTCGATGTCGTGCAGCGTCGTCGCCAACAGGTCGAACTGGGCCTGCCAGTAGGCGCTGTAGTCGTTGAGCCAGACGGCGGCCTCATAGAGCGGCGCCGCCTCGAGGCTGCAGCGGCTGATCCGTCCCGATCGCTCCTGCTGGATCAGGCCGGCGCGCACCAGCACCTGGATGTGGCGCGACACCGCCTGCAGCGAGATCGCGAAAGGCTCCGCGATCTCGGAGACGAGCAGCGAGCCTTGTCCGAGCCGCTTCAGGATCGCGCGGCGGATCGGGTCCGAAAGGGCGAAGAAGACGCGATCGAGCGCATCTTCGGCCGGATCGGCGGAGGCGCCGGGGATCGGAAAGGGCGTGGCTTCAGCGACCATGGGGAAAGATTATCAACATATCAGTTGATAGTCAATCTATAGATTGATTATCAACTTGCCGTTTGATGATCTCGGCTGTTCATGGTCATGGCGGGCGGCCTGCGAAATCAGGGGAATCGCGCTATATCTCCGCCATGCAGACCTATCTCGATCTCATCCGCCGCATCCTTGATGAGGGCGTCCAGAAGAGCGACCGCACCGGCACGGGCACCCTCTCGGTGTTCGGCCATCAGATGCGCTTCGATCTCTCCAGGGGCTTCCCGCTGGTGACGACGAAGAAGCTGCATCTGAAATCGATCATCCATGAGCTGGTCTGGTTCCTGAAGGGCGACACCAACATCGGCTATCTCAGCGAGAACGGCGTCACGATCTGGGACGAATGGGCGGATGCGAATGGCGATCTCGGGCCCGTCTATGGCAAGCAGTGGCGGAGCTGGGAGGGCGCGAATGGCGAAACGGTTGACCAGATTTCCTGGCTCGTGAATGAGATCAGGCGCAATCCGGATTCGCGCAGGCTGATTGTCAGCGCCTGGAACCCGGTCGACGTGCCAAAGATGGCGCTGGCGCCGTGCCACTGCCTCTTCCAGTTCTTCGTCGCGGAGGGCCGGCTGTCCTGTCAGCTCTATCAGCGCTCGGCCGACACGTTTCTCGGCGTGCCCTTCAATATCGCAAGCTATGCCTTGCTGACGCACATGATCGCGCATGTGACCAATCTGCAGCCGGGCGATTTCGTGCATACGCTCGGCGATGCGCATCTCTATCTCAATCATCTCGAACAGGCGCGCCTGCAATTGACGCGCGATCCGCTGCCGCTGCCGACGCTCCGACTCAATCCGGCGGTGCGTTCGCTGTTTGATTTCCGCTATGAGGATATCGCGATCGAGGGCTATCAGGCGCATCCCTCGATCAAGGCGCCGATCGCGGTATGACGCCTTCCCAAGGGCCTCTTGGCCTGAACGCGTTGGCCGAGAGGCTTGAGGCGATCTCGTCGGTTTATGCGTCGCATTTCGGAATTACGCGCGACCGCGACTGGTTTCTCCTGAAGATACAGGAAGAGCTTGGCGAACTGACGCAAGCTTTTCTTCGACTCACTGATCGCGCGCGCGGGAAGGAAAATGACGCGGCTGCGGAGCGGCTGGCTGACGAAGCAGCCGACGTATTGGGCCAGCTTCTGTTGCTGCATCGCGCGATGGGCGTCGATTTTGACGCAGCGGTGCGGCGCAAATGGTTAAGATACGAAGCCGCAGGCGACGCGTCATGATCGTCTTCGTTTGCTTTTCGAAAGCCGCATCATGACTCCTCCCGCGATCGTTCTCGTCGCCGCGATGGGGCGCAACCGCGTCATCGGCCGCGACAATGCGATGCCGTGGCGGCTGCCGACCGATCTCAAACGCTACAGGGCGCTCACTATGGGCAAGCCGATGGTGATGGGCCGCAAGACGTTCCTGTCGATCGGGCGCGTGCTGCCGGGACGAGAGTCGATCGTGCTGACGCGCGACGCGTCTTTCGCGCCGCCGGCCGGCGTGCATGTCGTCGCTACCCTTGATGAAGCGCTGGCGCTGGGCGCCGAACGGGCGGTCGCGATGGGCGCCGATGAGATCATCATCGCCGGCGGCGGCGAGGTTTACGCCCAGACGATCGGCATGGCTGACAGGCTTCATATCACCGAGGTTGACGCGACGCCGGAGGGCGACGCGGTGTTCCCCATCATCGATCCCGCGCTCTTCCGGGAGATTCACCGCGAATCGCATTCGCTCGCGCCGCCCGACGCGCACGCTTTCACATTCGTCGATTATGCGCGAAAATGAAGGGGTTGGCCGCGCCGTCACCCGGCGCGCCGGCCGCGCCAAAGAGGGTCAAACTCTTTGGTCGGATTGACGAAACGGCGGGAACCCCCCACTTCCTCGCAAGAGGCCGCTTGACCAGCGTTGGGCCAAAGCCCGATGACGCGGCGCCAAACGACCCGGAAGGATACGATGCCCTGGAGTAATCAGAGCGGCGGCGGCGGAGGCCCATGGGGCGGTCCGCCGAAGAATAACGGCCCCTGGGGTTCGGGTCCGCAGGGCGGGGGGCCGTCGGGCGGTGGCAATCGGCCGCCCGATCTGGAAGACCTGTTCCGTCGCAGCCAGGACAAGCTCAAGGACCTGTTCCCGGGAACGGGCGGGGGACGCATCGGCGGCAAGGGCGTCGTCCTTCTGGTCCTCATCGCGGTCGCGATCTGGCTGCTTACCGGCTTCTACACCGTGCGGCCGAACGAGCTGGGCCTCAATCTGGTTTTCGGCCGCTATGTCGGCACGACTTTGCCGGGCCTCAACTACAACTGGCCGGCGCCAATCGGCAGCGTCATCAAGCCCGCCGTCACCGAGGTGAAGACCATGGAGATCGGCGTGCGCTCCGCCGCCGATCAGCGGCGCGGCCCGCGCTCCTCCACGGTCGATGAAGCGTTGATGCTGACCGGCGACGAGAATATCGTCGACATCGATTTCGCGGTGCAATGGCAGATCAGCCCGACAACGCCGCAGGACTATGTTTTCAATCTGCGTGACCCCGTTGCGACGGTGAAAGCGGTCGCCGAAAGCGTCATGCGCGAGGTGATCGGCAAGCGCACGATCCAGCCGATCCTGACCACCGATCGCCAGCTCATCGAGAGCGAAGTGCGCCAGCACATGCAGGAGGCGCTCGATGGGTACAAGTCGGGCATCGTCATCCGGCTTGTGCAGCTTCTGAAGGCGGACCCGCCGAGCGAGGTCATCGACGCGTTCCGCGACGTTCAGGCGGCGCGTCAGGACCAGGACCGTCTCAAGAACGAAGCTGAGACCTACGCGTCTAACGTGGTGCCGGTCGCGCGCGGCGACGCGCAGACGGTCGTGCAGCAGGCCGAAGCCTATCGTTCGCAGATGGTGGCTGAGGCGAAGGGCGCTGCGTCGCGCTTCGATCAGGTCTACGCCGAATACAAGAATGCGCCGCAAGTGACGCGCGAACGCATGTTTCTTGAAACCATGGAACGCGTGTTCGGCCGCATGGACAAGATCATCATCGACCAGAAGAATGGCGGCGTCGTTCCGTATCTGCCGCTCAATGAGCTCAATCGCACTCCCGCGCAGGCGCCGCGTCCAGGGCTGCCAGGCTCGAATGCGGGCCGTTTGCAGGGGGCGTCGCAGCAATGAACGGTTCAGCCATGAAAGTCGTCGGAGGAATTCTGATCGCCATCATCGCGGTCGTGGTGTTCGGCGCGGCCTTCACCGTGCAGCAGACGCAGCATGCGCTGGTGCTGCGCTTCGGCCAGGCAGTGCGTTCGATCTCGGAGTCCGGTCTCTATTTCAAGTACCCGATTATCGATACCGTGATCACGGTCGATAATCGCATTCTCGAGCTTGATCGCCCGGCGCTGGAAGTGATCGCGTCCGACCAGAAGCGGATCGTGATCGATTCCTTCTCGCGCTACCGTGTGACCGATCCGCTGCGCTTCTATCAGTCGGTGCAGACGGTGGCCGGCGCCAATCTGCGTCTGTCGAGCATCATCGACTCGGCGCTGCGCGGCGTCGTCGGTGATGCGACCTTCGCGACCGTCGTGCGCACCGATCGCGCCGGTGTGATGAAGAAAATGCGCGACGAGGTGAATCAGCAGGCGAAAGGCTTCGGCATCGAGGTCGTCGATGTGCGCATCCGTCGCGCCGATCTGCCGGAACAGAACTCGAAGGCGGTGTTCCAGCGTATGCAGACGGAGCGCCAGCGCGAGGCGGCCGACATCCGCGCCCAGGGCCAGGAGCAGAGCCTCTCGATCCGCGCCCGCGCCGACCGCGAGGTGGCGCGCATTCGCGGCGAGGCAAACCAGAAGGGCGAGGAAGTGCGCGGCGCGGCCGATGCGGAGCGCAACGCCATCTTCGCCGCCGCCTTCGGCAAGGACCCGGACTTCTTCACCTTCTATCGCTCGATGCAGGCCTACGAAGCGGGTCTGAAGGGCAGCGAGACCCGGATGGTGCTTTCGCCCGATTCCGACTTCTTCAGGTATTTTAACGACCCGAATGGACGGCGCTCGACGCCGGCCGCGCCTTCAGGCAACTGAGCCCAAAAGGTTCAGGGGGCGTTCGGGGGGCGCATGAAGGATTTCGGGGCGGCGATCGGCCTGGCTTTTGCGATTGAAGGGCTGCTCCTTGCCGCCTTTCCAACTCTCATGCGCCGCTCCATGGCGGAAGCGGCGCTGAGGCCGGATAGCTGGCTGCGCGCCGCCGGCCTCATCTCGGCTGTAGTCGGCGTCGTTCTGGTCTGGGCCGCTCGCGCGATCTTTTGAACGGCCAGGCGCTTCCGCGCGCCTCGCGCCGCGTTTCCGCCCGCTTTTCCGGCTTTCCTCCCCTGAGGGGACGAACCATATTCTCATTCACGCTCCAATTGTGGGAACACCAATCG